>JACDDG010000314.1 GCA_013817115.1 Parachlamydiaceae bacterium
GGTTTCCTTTACATCGATAAAACTATGATTATCCACCAGATGATTACTCAGGGGGTGGCTTATTTTTTATCCCGTCCTCGTCGGTTTGGAAAATCCCTATTAATTTCAACTTTGGAGGCTTTATTTCTTGGAAAAAGGGAACTTTTTTCAGGGTTATGGATTGATTCTTCTGATTATAAGTGGAAAGAATATCCTGTTCTTCGAATGGACATTTCAAAAACAGTTTCCTCAAGTCCTGAAGCATTGTCGACATCTCTACAAGAAATTATAAAAGTAAATGCCGACAAATATGGAATAGAAGGAATTGAACGATCGTTCCCATCTCTAAGCTTGTCGGCACTAGTCACAGAACTTTCAAAGAAAAGTCCCGTTGTGATCTTAATTGATGAATATGACAAGCCTTTGGTTAATCATTTAGAAGATATGGATGTAGTCGCAAAAAACCGGAATATTCTCCGCGACTTTTACACCATGATTAAAGCCCTTGACGAGCACTTACATTTTGTATTCGTCACTGGGGTAAGTAAATTTTCAAAGGTATCTCTTTTTTCTGGAATGAATAATCTTTTAGATATTTCTCTAAATCCAAATTACTCTACTTTACTTGGACTCACCGAAGAAGAACTGCGTCGAGATCTTCAAGATGAATTGCAACGTGTCTCGAAATCCAGGAATAAAGATAAGGAAACCAACTTTCAAGAGATGAAACAATGGTATAATGGTTATCTTTTTTCTCAGTCAACGGCCTCAAGCCGTGTCTATAACCCTCTTTCTGTTTTTCAGTTTTTGCAAAGTGCTAGGATCGATAATTATTGGTTTTCGACAGCAACTCCCACGTTTGCTATTGATCTAATTAAAAAACAGAAATACTTTATTCCCGATCTTGAGCAAGGGATAATCGTAGGAAAAGAAATTGAAACGAATCACGAATTCAACATGATCGACCTACCGACACTTCTTTTTCAAACGGGATATTTAACAATTGACAATTACGATGAAAATGCCTGGACCTATCGCCTAAAATTTCCTAACGAAGAGGTTCGACGCTCTTTTCTTGAGCAACTTCTTTTGGAATTTGCAGAGATCCGGCCATCAGAAATGCACACAATTCTTTTTAAGTTGCTAAACCATCTGAAGAATAAAAATTTGACGAGTTTTTTTGAAACTTTTAATACCTTTTTTGCATCTATCCCGCATCAGATTCACCTCAAACATGAAGCTTATTACCATTCGTTAATTTACCTTGTCTTGAAAGTTCTTGGGTTCTCTGTGCAATCCGAGGTCTCCACAAATACTGGAAGAGTCGATATGGTCCTTAGAACTGATCAATGCATTTTTATCTTTGAATTTAAGATCAATTCAAATGCACAAGCAGCTATGGATCAAATTTTAGACAAAAAATATCAAGATCAATTCAAGCTAGAAGGTAAAGAAATTATTTTGGTTGGCGCAAACTTTGACCCCTTCTCTCGCACTCTAAACGATTGGTGTACAAATTCTATAAAGTAATGAATCGATATTTTCGCACCTCAATTAGAAAACATCTTTATCTGAAAAACAGTCTTATTTATTAATTTAATTAAAAACATCATCATTTTTTTTAGACAACCAACACATACCTCGTCTAAACAAATTTTTGAAATATTTTATCCATGCATCTCATTTACAATCAACTTTCAATGAAAAATTTGCAGAAAAAAATAATAGTAACATTTCTTCTAATTTTAAATTCAAATCTTCAGAGACAATTTGAATGTTGTAGAACTCTAGAAGTTTGAATACATGACTAGATGAGACGGTATTATGAATTATAAAATTTATTACCGCATTTTCAAATCTTTTTTTTATAAAAAAATCTCAAAATTTTTCCGATCATTTCCTGTGCGTAATCTTTGTAGCTGCTATCCACACTGTAAATTTTTGTTTTGTAGAATCTAATGGCATTTTCCACCTGATTTTCCTTTAAAAATCTTGATATAATCATTAATCCTGGTTTAGCACGATCATCACCAATTATATACTTATCAAAAATTTCATTAGCTCTAGTAATCAAACCTCGTTTAACAAAATTTTGAAATATTTTATCCATGCATCTGATTTACAATCAACTTTCACTAAAAAATTTGCAGAAACTTCTATTTCACGTTCAATATTTGGATTAATCGCCAGTTTACTCAAAGCCAATTGTGCCACAAAACCCTCTCTTAACATTATAGGGTTGGAATTTTTTAAAATATCATCAGCTGTAAATGACTTTTTATTTGCCCATACGCTTAAACATTCCATTTTACATATCTTTATAATTTAAAGACACAAACTATCCTTCAAGAAGTCCTTCGGATCGTTGTCGATGAAATTCGAAAAAAACTGACTGGAGGCTTCTCGAACAACTCGAATACACAAATTGGAGCTGTTTCGTTTATTCAAACTTCGGCACAACGCCCAATTTTCATCCTCATTTTCATCTTATTGTAGCCGATGGAGTTTTTGAAAATGACGGAGAAACTCTTCATTTTCATGAAGCATTTCTCACTCAAGATGACGTTCTAGATACGCAGGATGAAATCCAAAAAACGCGTTTTAAAATATTTTGGTAAACGCGACTGGTTCGACGAAGAAGCTATCGAAAAGATGTTGGCCTATGAAAATAGTGGTTTTTCCCTTGACGCAAGCGTCAGAATTCATTCGTGGGATAGAGATGGATTAGAAAGGCTCATCAGATATTGTGCTAGACCTTGCTTTGCAAGCGAAAATCTACGATGGAACGGGCGTTGGCTTATTTATCGTCTTTCCAAGCCAACGCATACTGGGCAAACTTTCATCCAATTAGAACCTCTTGAATTTTGAAAAAATTGCCGCATTTATTCCTATGCCTCATTGCCATCGACGCCATTATCATGGGGTGTTTGCTCCTAATTCACCATTAAGAAAATGTTGCCGCAAATGCTAAAAAGCGGATTGAACAGACCGTATCTCCACTTATTTTCAGGGTGCTGTAGAGAAAATTGAAAAAATTTCTTTTAACAGGGCTAAACTTGCACGAATTTACGAGACTAATCCTCTTATTTGCGCGTGTGGCAAGGAAATCAAAATCATCGCTTTCGTTACCCGTTCTGCAGAAATTCGACGCATTCTTAGTGGGCTTGGTTGGCCGATTGAGCCACCGGAGTTTGATCCAGCCGGTGAGATTACGCAATAGGATATTTCTCAGTTAATTCCCGGAACAGAAGATGGATTCCCTGAAATTGAAAATCAAATTTGTTACAAAGGCAGGCAAGATCCTTTTGATTGGAGAGTACTTGCGACCCTCCGCATTGGGAGGAGCAGGAATATAAGATCCTCATTGGAGTGATTGAAGTTTACATAAGGGATTATTAAACTGCCTTTGAAGAGGGAAAAGAGGCTGTTTTAGGTAAGGCTAAGCTACTGCCAAGCAGTGGTATACAGCCTCTTTGTCTCTCATCTTCCCATCACACCCAAATATTCTCCAATTATACAACATTTTCCCAAGAATTTAGGGAATTTAATGCTCATGGGCAAGATTCGACTATTTTGAACCTTTACATAGAAGTTTGGGCAATGGGTAGAGTTTTGTCAACTACTCAGCCAACAGAAGTTGGAACGGTTTATACCGAAGTGCGTTCAAATTTTGGATTTTTGGCTTTGAGAAAGCCCCGGGATTAAGCGATCAAAAATGACCCAATATTATAA
>JACDDG010000010.1 GCA_013817115.1 Parachlamydiaceae bacterium
GTATTGTTGAGACATATCTGAAAACAGCATAAGCCCTGTAAATGTGGTTTAGGATTTATTTAGACTTTATTATGTGGAAGTTTTTGGAGAACTATTTTTAAATAAAACTCATTTAAATTGATTGCATTTAGAATTTTTGAAACATTTTTGTTTACAAGTAATTACACTTGCTAAGATAGTTATAAATTCTCGTAAAACGTTCGCGAGATAGGTCGAAGCAAAATCCAACGGGATTTTGCGGTCATAGATTATAATCTTTCGTAAATTGCGCGCGAACTTTCTCTTTAGTATCCAATGCTTTTCCTATTAACGATTCTAAGTGTATAGCTGTGGTTTTTAGATTTGTTGAATTTATCGCTGTATATTTTTTGCGGTTATGCATAATCACAGATAAGTGAATGATTCCGCCAACTATAGACATGTATGTTAATGCGAGCAAGCCCACCTTTAAAATTGTAGAAGCAACCGAAAAAGCAGATAGCTTTTGCTTAGGATCTCGCAAAGCTACTAACTGGCCGGTACTATTAAGGGAGACAACTTTATGGCCTTCTCCGCCGAAATCGATAAGATTCTCAGCTAACTTCCAAATTTTTGAAACATTCACGTCTTTTTCAAAACGAATCGGAGCATTTAGTGGGAAATGTGGGTGGATCATTTTTTTTCCTTAGATTAAATTAATTATTATGGCAGGGTGATTTTAATTGTCTTCTTATAATCGGAATGGAATAAAAAGTCAATAGAGGTTTAAATTTAATTTTCAATACCATAAATTAAAGGGATGCTTTTTTAAAAAAATAATGCGTAGGAAAATGTACTAAATTCAACATTGGTACTTATTAATCTTAATTGATGCTTCATTTTTTTCATCTTACCTATTTACTATTTTTCCTTTCTTACCACTCTTTTTATCTATCAATCTAAATTATCGTGCTGATCTTCCCCATTGTCCCTGTCCTCAGAGTGGTTAGAGTAGTTGATAGCTTGGATGATGTACAATTTTGGCCACCCCCGCCGCTTTTTTCGGCCAACTGCCAATTTGGTGCCAAGTTTTCTCTATCAAATTTTACGAAATTAAAATATAGTACATCTGTATCACGGGGGTTGCGAGTGAAGTGTTTAGAAACACCTAAGGAACCTGATCCGCATAGTAGCAGCGGAGGAGTGATCTATCTAGGATTGAAACGGAATGTCCACATAGAAATGGAAATGAAACCTTTATAGGGAAAAGCTATGAATTGTATTGAAACAACAGCAGATGAGAGGGGGACAAAACTCTCCCAAAAAGATGCATCCATTCTTATTGGGAATGCCTTGGATCATTATGATTCTGCCGTATATGGTTTTCTTGGACCTATACTGGCTCCTCTTTTTTTTCCAAACTTCGATCCGGTCATACAGCTTATTCTTACGTACAGTATTTTAGCGACCTCGCTTGTAACGCGTCCGATAGGATCATTTATTTTTGGGATGATTGCCAGAAACTATGGCCCACTCGTAGGCATGTCCTATTCATTAATTGGCGTGGCTATTACGTCAGTTTTCATTGGATTTCTTCCGACATATGCCCATATAGGATGGGTTGCACCGCTCTTGTTAATGATAATGAGGATGATAAAAGGAATCTTTGCTGCAGGTGAAAGTACGATTGCTAAAATGTATATTATGGAAAACAAGCCTGCCTCAGATGCTTTAAAAGCATCTTTTTTATATCAGAGCTCTTCTATGCTTGGCACTATAGCTGCTTCGGTAGCTGTCACGATTGTCATAGCTACAAGCTATGAGGGTGCGTGGCGTTTTTGTTTTTGGGTAGGAGGAATTACAGGTGTAATAGGCTTTATTTTACGTTTTTACACTGATGAGCCCTCAGAAATGAAAGCTTTTGAATCCTATCAATTGTCGACAATTCCTTCATTTTGGAAAAATCGACTCAATATTTTACGTGTTTCGATAGCTACTGGATTTGGACACGTAACAGCAACCATTCCATTCGTTTTTATGAATGCTTTTGTGCCTCTTATAACGGATATAACATTAGAAACAATGATGATTTTCAATACGGGATTGCTGGTATTAGACATGTTTTTAATTCCGATTATAGGGCGTGCATTGATCAAATTTGATCCTATAAAAGTCATGACCTGTAGTAGCCTAGTTTTGGCAATAACGATTATTCCTTTATTTATCTTTCTTCCGAAGGCAACCCTCGGGTACGTGTTATTTGTTCGTACATGGATTGTTTTTTGGGGTGTTGTATTTTTATGCCCTATGAATTATTGGTTTAAGGGGTTGTTTACAGCAGCTGATCAATATCTATTAATAGGAATGGGCGGCGCGTTGGGATCATCTGTCATTGGTCGATTCACAGTGCCTCTTTGTTTTTGGTTGTGGCAAGAGAGTGCGGGAGTTACCTACCCGGCGATTTATTTAGCCCTCATCATGTTCGCCACGGCAGGAATTGTTTATAGGGCAAGAAAGAGCGCAGATCTAGATGTTAGCATGGCTGAACGGAGTAAAAGTGTTGCTCATCATTCAGATTCCGATGTTGAGTATCAACAAAGCTGACATACAACTATCTTAGCCACGATCTAATACGAGACTCAGAGGAAGGCAAGGCCATGAAAAAATATCTTATAAAAAATGCTATGATCGCAAGTCTAAAGAACATACCAAGGCACCGCAGGAACCGGCGAATTCGTTTGGACCGTATCTTGCCCGCAATAAATAACAAGGCCCGTGTTGGCAGGATTTTCTTCTAAATTAAGCCATCTTTCAATACCTTTTTTAAATTCAGAATGAAATGATTGAGATAATTTAATCTCTATTGGAAAGCTTTGAAGGCCACTATGAATGAGTAGATCTACTTCATGGCCTGTTTGATCTCGCCAAAAATAAAGCGGAGGTATTTCTCCTAAGTTATAGAATCTTTTGTAGCATTCGGTGATCATGAAATTTTCGAAAATTCCCCCAAGGAGAGGGTGTGTTTTTAAATGCTCAACATTACGAATGGAAAGAAGATGACATAGTATACCGGTATCTGCAAAATAGATTTTAGGAGTTTTGCCCACACGTTTTGAAAAATTATTGAAATAAGGCGGCAAAATAAATATTAAACCACTGGTTTCTAGGAGAGAAATCCATTGCTTTACGGTGGGGAGGGATACGCCGATCGCGTTACCTATACTTGCATAATTCATCAGTTGACCGGATTGTGCTGCGCAGACTTTTAAAAACTGTGTAAAAGTAAGTAAGTCTTTCACCTTAAGTAAATTTCTGACATCTCGCTCTACATAGGTTAAGAGATAATTTTCGTACCATTTGTAACTGTCAATCTGCTTTTCATGAATTCGGGGATAAAATCCCTGCCATATCATTTGATAAAGGCTGTCTTGATCGATTTTATCCCTATTAGGGTGTCGTACTCGAAAAACGGATTCAAAATCTGGATCTCCGGGATAGCGTAAGAGTTCAGAAAAGCTTAAAGGGTATAATTTAAATGTTACAACACGCCCGGCAAGAGATTGTGTAATATTTTCCATGAGTAAAAACTGTGAAGATCCTGTCAGAATATATTGCGCCGGATCCTGTATTGTATCAACCAGTTCTTGCAAATAAGCAAACAATTCTGGGGCTCGCTGTACTTCATCGAGAATTAAATATCTGCCATGATCTTGGAAAAATCCGCGTGGATCTTCTATGGCCTGTTGTCTAAAATCTAAGTTTTCAAGGGAGATGTATTTGTAGGATGGAAAAAGGGCTTTTGCAAGTGTAGATTTACCACTTTGACGTGGCCCGACAAGAGCAACAATAGGGTACTCTTTTGAATACTTTAAAATGTAAGGAGCTATATGTCTAGGTATCATATAGACAAATATAAAGCACAACTTTAGATTTGTCAAGAAATTTGAACGCTCTTCGGTATAAAAGGACGCTAACGACAAAACGACCTTAAAGACAAAGGCAATAACGATTCCAGGGATTTAAACAACATCTGTTAACACTTTTTGGTTGTGATGTAAGGTGTCATTAAGGTCTTTGGGGTCTTTATTGTCCTTTGTCTTTAAGGTCGTTTTTTCGTTAGCGTCCTTTGTCCTAACCTGAATGCTGACATTTCACATTACATAATGAGCATGCAAAAGACGAACGTAAACAATGCGAATGATTCGATAATCCCGACAGATGCAAAGCATTTGCCAAAGAGGCTCGGATCTTTCAAAGTGGCTTGTATTGCCGTCGCGCAGACCTTTCCTTGGGCAATCGCGGTTAAACCAATTGCCAATCCAGCAAAAAGTCCCATGGCTATGCCTGAAATAGGAGATAACGTTCCCGCTAATATAGCTCTACTCATTAAGAGCATCAAAATAAATCCATAAATGCACTGAGAAGATGGTCCTGCAGATAAACCAATGAACTTTCCATGTCCTTCATCTGTTCTGCTCATTGCTGCATGTGATGCTGCACCGGCGATGTAGCATCCAATTGTACTTCCGATGGAAGAAAGTGTCAGGGCCAAAATGGGACCTACCATATTAAAATCCATTGCCATAAGTGTCATTCTCCTTTAGGTTATTCTATATGGGAGTTTGCAAGTGAAAAGGGACCTTAGAGTGAATAGCGAAACGCCATCTGTCGCGCTTTGCTCCTCACCAATAGCAAAGGCTATTGGATCGTCACAAATCGCAACATCTGGCATTTCGCTATTCACCCTATGGTCCCTTTTCGCTTGCAAGCCCCATTTCAATTTTCTTTAGTGGGTTGAAGGTTTTACCACCGCCTTCAAAGCTATAATGGTACCATTCTAAAAAGTTCAAACGCAAGCCGTGGATCGTTCCGCCCATAAGGCAAAGGCCCAAGTTGATAATATGGCCAACGATTAATAAAAGTGCCGCTAGCACAATATTCATTCCGGAAGCAAATTCATTCAATGTACTTACAACCAACGCTCCGGAGAGTCCTAGAGCGTATAAACGTAAATAAGACATTATATCGGCAAAAATTTGGATGACATTCATCATTTCGAGAAGTCCCAGAATCTTATCTCTAAATAAAGCAATAACTACCGCAACTCCAATTCCACCAAACATCAACCACAGTCCATACTCTGCACTTAAAATAACATCCGCCCCGAAAACATAATTAACGAACGTAGTCGCTGCAAGAAACATGGGGAAGTAGAGGAAGCCTCCAACAATAAACATGATCCAACCAATGCCGGACATATTGCGTCGCAAATTACGTATAAAAGACAAGCAGATATGTATTACTCCAATAAACAAAGCAAATTCTAACAAGATCTCGTTTGAAAAGCTGTTAAGCATTTCATAAACTGCCTCGCCTTCGAAATTTGTTTGGCTGGCCGTCATCAGAATTTGTTTTGGATCTTGCATTCCCTGGAGCTCAGGAAATTTATCGATCCATGAGTATGCGATGTCATCCAAATGAGTAAAGTGATAAGCAGCTTTCTGTTCAGACAGCCAAGAGAGAGCAGAAAATTTCCTAAAAGAGTTATCCGGAGCAAATGAGATACCAAAAAATGAAGTCGTTAAAATACCCCAAGCGATGCAAAAAGTAGAGAGAATCAATACCAGTTTATTGATGCGCAACCCCTGCGATGAAAAGGAGGTCGTCTTATACCGGATGTAAAGAGCTCCCAGCAATAAAATAAGACCGTAACCGGCGTCCCCAATAATAATAGCAAAAAAAAGCGCAAAAAAGAAAAGCACCCAGAGTGAAGGGTCTTTATCGCTTGTAGAAGGAGTGTCGTAGATATTAACCAGATCTTCGCCGATTCGGGCTAGACCCTCGTTTTCTAAGTGTGTGGGGACAACGTCTGTACTTTCAATGCTGATTTCTTCCGTGTGCACATGTAAATGTTCGGAGATCTCGCGCACAGCATCCATTTTGTCTTGCGGAATCCATGCCTCGACGCTGAAAATTTTATCTTCTACCTTTGAATGAGCAGTCTTTACAGCTGTAGATAAATGCTCGCTATTTAGTTTGTTCACAAGAGCATGTCGAAGGAATACATTATATTTGGCGTAGTGTTTCAGCCTGCTTTCCGCATCGTGTTTTTCCTTGTTTAGGAGATGGTGCATGTGCTCGAGCTCGCTCAAAGTGCCTTCAGGTTTAATTTCAACCATCTTGTCATAGGTGCGAGCTTCAGCATTGATGGAAATGAAATAGTCTAAATCATACTCGGTCGCAACATAGATAATGTTCTCCGGAAGCTGCTCACGCGAAGCAAATCCTTGTTTCGCACAAAAAAATTGAATTTTGCGATGACCTTTTTCTTCAATCCATTTGATCTCATCTTTAGAGTAATTGCCGAATGGAGCAATGCGCGAAATTTCAAGGCTTAAAATGCGATCTTCTTCGTTCAATCGATCTAAGCTTTCTTTCAAGTGTAAAATTTTGATGACTAGTTCATCTGCGCATGAAACCTCTTGGAGGTCTTCTGGGGGCATAACCGGAAGAGAACGTAGAATTTTGATAGCCTCAGAAATGTTTTTCACATCTAATGGCATTTCAATTTTTTGTTTCTTTTCAGAAATGAAATGTACAAGACCTAGCATTTGCGCACTTTCAAAAAAAGCCTTTCTGTCGCGTTCAAGTCCTATAAATAAGACTTTTTTTAAATCAATCCGCATGAGAATTCTCCGGTGATAGCTGATTGACCTGCAACATGCGCTGCTTTGCTGCGTGCTGTTTTCTCATTTCAATTTTTTGTTTCGCGACTTTTGCTTGGGAAACGGCTGCAAGTTGTTGATCACCTAAAAAAACTTTAATTTTCCGTATATTTAATTCAGCTCGGGGTATCAAAATTTTTTCAAACAAGTTGACCTTGATAGACACATTTCGCAATTCAACCCCTAAAGCATTTATTTTTTCCTGAGCTATTTGGATGCGTACCGATGCTTCCATCAATCCTTGAAGCCCCTCAATTAAAGAGTCAACCCATGCGGGTGTATCAAAAAGATTATAGCTAAATTCCTGAAAAGTAATCGATTCAAAATAAGGAATTTCAATTCCGGCAATATTTTCATGCCTTTTGCGGACCTCTTTTACTTTTGCAGCTTTGGTCAAATCAAAAGAGGTCTTTTCATTTAATAAAGCAGAGTAAGATCCAATAGCCGAATGTCTTTTTACGTAATGCTGTTCACATTGGCGTAGTTCAGCTCTAGCTTCATTGACCTCCGCTTGTAACATCGCTTTTTTAAGCTGTAGCGTAGGTAAGAATTTCTTCAATTCGGCTAAACGGATCTGCTGACCTCGTAGTTCATTTTTTGTAAATTTTACATCTGCCATGATTACTCTTTAACTATTTGTGTACATGGTGAACTAGGCCAATATTGCGCGATGATTGATTCTTTGATTCCCACCTCCTGTGGTTTAAAGCAGGTAGATAAGATCTCCCAACCCATATCGAGCGCCTCTTCTAAAGGCAGATTAACTTCAAGCTTGGCTAGTCGCTCATCGAAAAGGCCTGCAAAACGCAGAAGTTGTTCATCCCAACGCGAAAGCTTGAATCCCATGGCTTGACGTTCCTTAGCCTTTTTTGACTCTGCGTAAAGACGAATCATTGCATTGGCAAGATCTCCGTGATCTCCACGCGTGACTTTTCCGATGACAAGTTGTTTTAAACGCGATAATGAACCGAAGGGATCGATAGAACCTTTTTGTAAGTAGTATTGGCCTTCAGTGATGTAGCCGGTATTATCCGGAACCGGATGCGTGATATCACCTCCGGGCATCGTCGTTACCCCAATGATCGTTATAGAACCACTGCCATCAATTTGAACCGCCTTTTCGTAGCGAGAGGCTAAATCAGAGTACAGAGAACCCGGATATCCTCTATTGGAAGGAACTTGGTCCATAGTAATGGCAATTTCTTTGAGAGAATCCGCAAAAGCTGTCATATCAGTTAATAATACTAGCACGTCTTTATTATTCACAGCAAAGCGCTCGGCACAAGCTAGTGCCATATCCGGCACTAAAGTGCACTCGACAGTCGGATCTGTCGCGCAATGAACAAACATAATTGTTTTGTTCATAGAGCCGGAGGCTTCTGCATTGTCGATAAATGCTTGATAATCTTTGAAAGTAAGTCCCATTCCTCCGATAATGACGATGTCTGCATCGGTCTGATTGGCGATGCGCATTAACAATGCATTGTAAGGTTCGCCTGGTGAGGAAAAAATTGGGATCTTTTGTGATTTGACCAAGCAGTTAAACACATCGATCATTGGAATATTAGTTCTGACCATTTCACGGGGAACAATGCGTCGTACAGGATTTAATGAGGGCGTACCAAGGTTAATCGCTTCTCCAATAATTTCAGGCCCACCATCGATTGGAAGACCGGATCCACTTAAGCGCCGTCCGAGTAAAGAATTACCCCAAGTGGCTTGCATCTGAGTATTTAGAAAAGTTACTCGGTCACCGGTTGAGAGGCCTCGGGGATTTCTGAATGTTTGTAGTGTTACTTGATCATCCTCTATGCGCAAAACTGAAGCATAAATCGATCGGCCGTCATGCAAGTCGATGCGTGCTAGTTCCCCGAGACAGGCTCCATGGGCTGTGACAGTGATAAGATTCCCACGGATATTATTAATTTTTTCATGGACTGTTTTCATATGAATCCTCTTAAGTTTGGGGAGCCGATTCAATGGCCTCAGTAATGTTTGCATAGACTGTGTTGTAAGCGACACTATCGAACGGTAAAAAATTCATGTTTTTTATTTGATTTTGCAGCGCTAGGAAATAGTTGCGTGCTTCATCGTGCGAATGAAACAAAAAGTGTGTGTCGAGGATGGTGCCTAGTAATTGCAACAAAGGGATTTGTCTTTCAAGGGGACAATAAGCATCTTCTTTATCAAATGCATTTTGCTGCAGGTAACTGAAGTCGTAAAGTTCGGCCTTTAGATAGGTGATCATATCATCCAATGAAGTTCCTTCTTCACCCACCACTTCCATGCGCTTTCCGATTTCATCTCCATTTTTCAATGTCTTTGAAGCCTGTTTTACAATCTGACCCCAGCCCTCGGCGGTATCTTCTAGTTCACGTGCAACATCGTTGGTGTATTTGGACCACGAGATCGAATGATCAAATGCAGGATAGCGTCTTGAATCAGAGCGCGCCCTAGAAAGTCCTAAGAAAACGCCAACGACAGACAATGTTGCCTGCGTTACAGGTTCCTCGAAATTTCCTCCGGCGGGGGAAACAGCTCCCCCAACAGTAACAGAGCCCTCTTTACCATTATCTAGTGAAACAACGCCAGAGCGTTCATAAAATTCTGCAATTCGCGAAGCTAGATAAGCAGGAAAGGCCTCTTCACCAGGAATTTCTTCCAAGCGGCCAGACATTTCACGTAACGCTTGTGCCCAACGTGATGTGGAATCTGCTAGTAAAAGAACATCCAATCCCATTTGGCGATAGTATTCAGCTATTGTCATGCCCATGTATATGGATGATTCCCGCGCTGCTACTGGCATTGACGAGGTATTACAAATAATCACGGTTCGTGTCATCAGGGTTTCATCTGTGTGGGGATCTATCAGATGAGGAAACTCGCGCAACATTTCTACAACTTCTCCGGCACGTTCACCGCAAGCGCAGAAGATCACTATGTCGACTGATGAAAATTTTGAAAGATGATGCTGAATAACGGTTTTACCTGCTCCGAAGGGGCCGGGGCTACAAAAAGTTCCCCCTTTCATGATCGGAAATTGAGTATCGATCGCTCGTAGTCCGGTGTCCATCATTTTTGAAGGCTTGATCCTTTCTCCTTCAAAAAGAGCATTTTTGATCGGCCATTTTTGCACCATTGTGAAAGAATGTTCTATTCCGGATGCATCCTGAGCTTTAGCAATGACTGTATCGATGTGGTAGGTGCCGGGAGAAATCATCCATGTCAATTTATAATCACCATAAAGGGCAAAAGGAACCATAATGTGGTGGTGAAATCGACCTTCAAGCGTTGTTCCCAGAGTATCACCGCGCTTAACTTGCTGACCAACTTTGGCAACAGGTTCGAAATTCCAAAGGGATTCCCGGCTCAAAGGTTTTACATAGACACCCCTAGGTAAAAATAAACCTGCCACATTGGCAACTTCTTCTAAAGGGTTTTGCAGGCCATCAAAGATCGATTGTAACAATCCAGGGCCAAGTTCTGCTTCAAGCAATCCGCCTGTAAAAATAACCGGAGTGCCGTAGGCGATACCTTTGGTATCTTCAAAAACTTGAATTTTAGCTTCCTCACCGGCGATTTCAATCACTTCGGCTTTGAGCTGAAGATCATCAACCAGCACCATTGCCACTTCACCTTGTCGGATATTTCCTTCAAACTTAACGTGCAGCAAGTTTCCAAATGCTTTGACAACTGTCCCTCTTTCTTTTTGATTCGAATGAATAGTGTTATTTGTCATTTATTTTCCTTTAGGAGTTAAGTTTAAATTGACAATTAGGCCGCCAAAGCATGTTTAAAAAGCCTAAAGTTTTATTCAACACAAAGGCACAAAAACACAAAGAGTTTTTCATTTAATAACTTTTTTAAGGTTTCGCAAGTTCCAACTCTTTGCGTCTTAGTGCCTTTGTGTTGAATAAAACTGTAGGCTTCAGAAAGTTGAGCCCACATAGCTTGCCGGCGGCCCAATTCTTCATTTTATCAAACTTGACTCGTTATGTATTGATCGACAAGTCGATTTCCTTTCTCTTGATCTAGGCTTTCCCAACGTTCAACTAAAATCAGCTGCACCATGTACCCGAGGATGCGATCAATTGTAAAAACTTGATCCCCAATTAAATCTGCTATCTTTTGAAAACGGAATTCACAAAGGGCTTTATGTAAATCAATAGGGGCAGTGTAATTTTTCTCAAAAATAGAATTCAATTGCTCAAATCCATGTGGGAGTTCAAATTTTCCGGAATCTTTTTGTGAAATCAAATGTTGAATAAAGCTCTCTTCTGGATTTTCAAATTGCAGCTCTTCAAGCAAATCTCGATTTAAGTATTTTGCGCGGAATGCGGTTTGAATCAGACGCAATTTTCTTTCAAAAAGCAGGTATTCTTTTAAAAAACCTTTGCTTTGAGCTGCTTCCTCGCGAAAATATGCACTAATGAGATCAGAAAAGTAGCGTAACCGGGCTTCTGTACTCTCGTATTTCTCTAAAAATTTCTGAGCATAATTTGGCAAGAGTTCCGGGATAAGTAGAACTTCTTCCAGGTTGGTGTCGTCGAGGTTGCCATAAGGATCCAAAGGGTCTTCTTTCCAATGAGAGCGAAAGTTTTCAAGGTCATAATATCGTCTTATGACATGTGTAAGGGTAAGGTCATTAGAGTTCAAATTATCGCGTAGTAAAACGATGAATTCATTAAAGGTAATTTCTGGTGGGATACCCATTTGTAATTCGGGAAGGATAACTCCGACAAAATAATAATTCGTCATAATAATCTCTAATTCCGGCAAGCGTCAAGCATGTCAGAGCTCATTTCAGGAGCGAATATAAATTTACGGAAATCTTTACGCACATAAAGTTTCAAAAATTCGATCAATTCTTTATCAGTCAACACTAGAGTAAGCTTTTTATCTAGCAGTTTAACTTGCGCCCCACCTTCAAAATTACCTAATAAAAGTGGATTATTTCTCAGTTTAGCCAAGACGTCTTCTCCGAGGCAGCGAGCTATTTCTTCTGCAGAGCTAGTTCGAGGAATGACGGCAGTAAAATCTTTTGATAGACCTTCATTTTTAATGTTTTCGACAATTGCATTGATCAATCGGCCAATAACTTTAGGGGCAGAGGTTGCGTCTACGATAAGTTCTTGAAGATTTGAATTGAAAAATTCTTGTTCAATTTTTTGTCTTAGGGATTCTAAAATTTGCTCTGAAGCTTGAGCCAATGAGGAATTAAAGACGTTACGTTCGCGTTCAATGAGAATGCGGCTTTCTTCAACAATGTTTTTGGCATTTGTTTTAGCTTCTGCAATGATTTGTTCAGAACGTTCCAGAGCTTCCGCAATAATTTTTTCTGCTTCGAGCTTGGCGGGTTCCAGCGTTTGGTATCTTAGCTCATTGCAAATCCGACTGATCTTATCTTGCCCTTTATCCATATTAATATCTCGCTTTATCAAAAGTTTGTCTGAACTTATCAGTTTATCGTAAATGATCCCTGAGTTTTTTGCAATAAAAATAGTTCTTGGTAATATCCAAATGTAAATTATGAAAAAAATCTTGAACAAGAAGGTCTTTAATGATATATATAAATTTCTTATTCCGGAAAAAAGAGGTGAATATTGTGTTAAAAAAATTATTATGCGCTGCCTTTCTAATGACCATTTCACTGAATGCGAATGATTATAGCCCTTATTATCCAGCTTCGGATCCTTATCAAAATTATTCAGGATCTCCTGATAGGGTAGAAAATTATTATGTGCAGGGGGCAGATGTCTATCCGCCTCCAACTCCTGGATGTACAACATCAACTTACCCGTATGAAGCGTATCCGGGTCTTGCTTACGAATCCAGTATTTCGACTCTAAAGATCGTCACGACAGTTGTTGTGGGGGTTGCTTTGATTGCGCTAATTGTGGTGGTGTTTAAAAACACACCATGCAACAACGGGCACTGCCATTGAAAGGATTAAAGACCCTTTTGTAAACTTAAGGACCCGTCGTGAGAGTTTCGTTGCCTGGATCCTGAATTTTGCAAGTGCTCCAAATCGGACCTGGGTTGTAATATGCCGGCCATCGCTGGCCTCAAATCTATAAGGAATTAAATGAAACTGATGACAAGATTTGTACTTTTAGCAGCCTTCATAGGTGCTGTTGTTTCTTCTCCGACAAAGCTTGATGCTTATGGCTATCAACCTGATAGTGAAGGCTATGCGTACGCGGATTCAGTGACTTCCGCTAGTCCTTCCATAGTTATGCCTCTCGCTGTTGCTGGCTTTGCGGTCGTATTAGGAGTGCTCCTTTATGTTGGTCACAGAGGTGGAAGCGATCACACTTCTAATAGCGAACATTATCATCACCAAAACCATAATTGTGGGCATTGTCATTAAACAAATGAATAAAATCTTATCGAAATATTGTGTTATTATGACCTCCTTCTCTCTTTTAATGGGTTTAGGCGTTATTTTACAGGCTGAGATCTCTGTAGAGACAATTTCTCCGGAATCAAATCAGCAAAAGGGTTCTGTTTCAGGATATTCTGCTGAAGATATAAATGCGCCGGGTACGGTTTACTTCGCCCCTCCTCCCGGTTGGCAATACGCACAATCCGAAATGTTGAATCCAAATATTCGGGTGATGGTTGTCGGCACTGGAAAATCCTCTATACCACCTTCGATGAATTTGACTGTCGAGCCTTATAAAGGTACTTTGAAGCAATATTTAAAGCTTATAAAAGATATCAATTCATCAAAGGGGAATGCTTGGACGGATCTAGGGAAAATCAAAACGGCGGCCGGAGATGGCAGTCTATCCCAGCTTGATAAAAAAACGCTTGGCGAAGACATGCGTATGTTGCACACGGTCATTTTGAAGAATGGAAAGATCTATATTTTAACCGCTGCAGCAGCGAAAAGTGAATTTTCTTCATTTTACAAGCAATTTTTTGCAGCAATGAGTTCTTTACACATTAATGATGAATAAGTAAAATCCCCTTTTGGTGGATGCTTAAACAGATTCGTATAAAATTTTATGAAACAAATTGCACAAAATCGAGCAATATGTAATAAAAGTCTTAAACCTCGGACAATAGAGTTGTCATCTATAAGGAGAATGTCTCATGAGTCTTATTAAAAAATTTGTTGCGCTAGCTGCGCTTGCTGTTATGGCTCTAGGGGCTTCTATAAACCCCATCCATGCTCAAGAGTGCTATGCGCCTGAAACTTGCTATGTCACTGATGCAGGCGGATGGGGTTATGAAAGCTCTTCTGAAGCCCCTTCTTTGACTCCGTACATCGTGTTAGGAGCAGTTGTCTTGGTGGCTATTATTGCAATTGCAGTTAGACATCATCATGGTCATAATAATCATGCTCATTGTCACTGATGTATAAACGGTTGGGTCTGTTCAATTTATCGGGCGCCGCCCTACCCGAAATACGTAGAAGAAGAGCGCTATTGGCTCTCCTTCTACTCATGAGTTGTTCTTGCTCTGGACCTTGTGGCCAGTGGCAAGCGCAAACATGTGAAGGGTCAACCACTTCTTTTAGCTCTGCGAGAATATATTTGCCTCCTGCTAATGAATTTTCCGGTTTAGGGCTCGAACTAGTGCAAACGATCGATGGTATCAGGATGTATATTAATGTCTATGGACTTGAAATACCACCCGAGCAACCTAATAGTCCAAATTCACGTGTTTTTATTTCTTTTAAAGATCACTCCTATAACTTTTCTGCTGTAAGATTTACCGGTGGGCAGAGACTGCTTGTTCCGGAACACGTCCAGTCGGAAATTGTCGAGTATCTGCAAGAAGGTCAATCTGTACACCTTCAAGTAGGTCGTTACGAAGCAAATATCTATCCTGATAAATTTGTCGACCTTTTTAACAAAATGGCTCGAGCTCAGCCATAATTGCAACTATAAAAGATTAATAGTTGCAATTCTCAAAAATCATTACATCCGATGAAATGCTAATTCCTTTAATTTCCTAATTGACGTACAATCAAATACGTCGAGTCTGTCAAAAATCTCATTCATCAATTCTCCAATTTTTAGAGAGAATTTTTGCAAATTTGAGCATTCTTGATTCGAGCTTTAAATGATATAATAGGAGTTATCTTATGTTATTTCGTTCTACTTCCATTCTTTCTGTGCTTTCCATTTCTTCGTTGTTTTTAGGCGGTATTTACGCCTATCAGCAAGATGAACGGCAACCTCTCGGTCAAAGAGGTAATTTTCAAACTACCGAAGCAAGACAACCTTTAGGCGAAAGAGGTGGCATTGTAGTGGCGCAACCGGGGCGAACATCGGAACCAGAGCAAGCTTTAATTAAAATGGCAGTGCCAGAGAAAAAGAAAAAAGAGCATAAAAAAAACAAAAAGAAAGACAAATCACGCGATCAAATTGGAGAAAAAGGCCAAGGTGCTTCTCCCTTGCATGCAATGCCCGTTGTAGTGGCTCAGCCGAGACAGCAAGAACGGCCTGTAGTCGTGAACACACCGGTGATGATTAAAGAAAAAAAACACAAAAAAGATAAATCTCGTCAAACTCTTGGCGAAAGAAGCGATAGAAATGATATAAGTGATCGGCAGCCAATCATGGTAGCCCAACCGCGTCAAGAAATCGGTCCGCAGTCGCAGCTATCAATCCAAAGACCTCTATCTCTTCCTCAATCACGTCAAGTAATAACTCCTTTAGAAAAAGGACCTAGGCAAGTTATAGGTGAACGTGCAAGGCCAATGCAGAATGCTCCTGTCGTCGGCTTGCGTCAACCAATTGGTGTAAATTCGCCTGTTGTTGTGCCGACACCATTACAACGCTCAGAAAGACCAGCAATTTCGGTTGGATTCCAAATGGGTAATGCGGTGGTTGCACAGCCGCAAAGGCCTGTCATTGTCCCAAGACCAATGCCTCAGGTTATAGTTATTGATCGGAATTCAGCGATTTATCCTTCAGCAGTATTAACACCTTACTTTATTTCGAGGCGCGGGGATTCCCTTCAACTTGATAATGGTTCTAGTTGGAATGTTCGTCCTAGGGATCGGAAAATTGTACGTAAATGGGATAATGGAGATGCGATAGTTATCGAAACAGGAAGATTTTTTTCTTGGTCTACCTACAAGTTGGTAAATTACACACGTGGAGTTTCTGTAGATGTAGAGCTCAACGATGCTGTTTGTAATGGAATGCTATCCCATTGGGTTGCAGAGATAAATCCTTTTGAAGGCTATTTGCGTTTGCAGGATGGTTCAGTTTGGAGAATGAGTACGCATGAATTGTTAAATTGGCAAGTGAATGACGATGTGATCATTGCACTTAGCAAAAACTTTTTTTCAAACAATTCATCTTATGTTTTGATCAATCCGCGTGTGAAATCACGCTTAGTGGCTGTCTTTAGTTTATAGTGAATGTTTTTTTGGGGGGGTAAATC
>JACDDG010000011.1:0-465 GCA_013817115.1 Parachlamydiaceae bacterium
CAGGTTGTCGCGTCCTTCATCGCCTGTTGATGCCAAGGCATCCACCAGCAGCCCTTACTAGCTTGACCAAAAAAATAATTTTTGACAAGTTTAGTAATAATGAGCAACTTTTAATTTTTTCGCCTTAGACCTTATAAATAAGGTCCTTATCCCCATGCCGGTTTAAAACATGGGGACTTAATGTATGAAGAAGATCTCCTCAAGCGCTGATTTTTATCAGAGACTCGGAATTAATTTAATTTAATTCAAATCTAAATTTCTATCTTTACTTGTGGCATGATTCAATTTGAACCATGCCTTGAAAGATTTTTACATCTTTATAAGGATTTCTATTGATCATTTGCCTGTCGAAATAACAATTTGATATGCTGATTTAACAGCACAAGAGAGATAATGTACGCGCTTATAAAGCTCGTATCAACCGTAGTAGCTTAAAAAAGCCACTTGTCCTTTAAAGGAGGTGAT
>JACDDG010000011.1:475-16087 GCA_013817115.1 Parachlamydiaceae bacterium
ATCTTTACTTGTTTGAAAAATTTTAAATTTTTCTAAGGATTTCTATTGATCATTTGCCTGTCGAGAGAACTATAATTTCTTGTGAATCTAAGATGTGCGGTCACCAAGACTTGAACTTGGGACCTCGACATTATCAGTGTCGCGCTCTAACCAACTGAGCTATGACCGCAGGATGGAGGCTAGGAGATTCGAACTCCTGACCCTCTGAATGCAAATCAGATGCTCTACCAACTGAGCTAAACCCCCGGGTTAGACCACAAAGAAATAGAAATGCTGCCTTAACAGCACAAGAGAGATAATGTACGCGCTTATAAAGCTCGTATCAACCGTAGTAGCTTAAAAAAGCCACTTGTCCTTTAAAGGAGGTGATCCAGCCCCTCCTTCCGGAAGGGCTACCTTGTTACGACTTCATCCTAGTCATCAGCCTCACCTTAGACGCCTCCCCCCTTGCGGTTGGGCCAGCGGCTTCGGGTAAAACCAACTCCCGTGATGTGACGGGCGGTGTGTACAAGACCCGAGAACGTATTCACGGCGATGTAGCTGACTCGCCATTACTAGCAATTCCATCTTCATGTAGTCGAGTTGCAGACTACAATCTGAACTGGGGCCGGTTTTTTGGGATTTGCTCCACCTCACGGTTTCGCTGCCTTTTGTACCGACCATTGTAGCACGTGTGTAGCCCCAGACATAAGGGCCATGCGGACTTGACGTCATCCTCACCTTCCTCCCGGTTAACCCGGGCAGTCTCGCTAGAGTTCCCACCTAAAATGTTGGCAACTAACGATAAGGGTTGCGCTCGTTGCGGGACTTAACCCAACACCTCACGGCACGAGCTGACGACAGCCATGCAGCACCTGTGCAGCAGTCCCGAAGGAAGACTCCATTTCTGGAGCTGTCTACTGCATGTCAAGCCTGGGTAAGGTTCTTCGCGTTGCATCGAATTAAACCACATGCTCCACTGCTTGTGCGGGTCCCCGTCAATTCTTTTGAGTTTCAGCCTTGCGACTGTACTCCCCAGGCGGTATACTTAACGCGTTAGCTCCGGCGCAGCCAGGGTTGATTCCAGCTACACCAAGTATACATCGTTTACAGCAAGGACTACCAGGGTATCTAATCCTGTTTGCTCCCCTTGCTTTCGCGCCTCAGCGTCAGGTATAAACTAGAAAACCGCCTTCGCCACTGGTGTTCTTCCACATATCTACGCATTTCACCGCTACTTGTGGAATTCCGTTTTCTCCGTCTACCCTCTAGAAATGTAGTTTCAAATGCTGTTCCGGGGTTGAGCCCCGGGCTTTCACATCTGACTGGCATTTCCGCCTACGCGCCCTTTACGCCCAATAAATCCGATTAATGCTTGCACCCTACGTATTACCGCAGCTGCTGGCACGTAGTTAGCCGGTGCTTCTTTACCTACTACTCTCAAATCTTCCTGATGTTAGCAGAAATTTCTTGTTCGCAGGCGAAAGTGCTTTACGACCCGAGGGCCTTCATCACACACACAGCGTCGCTTCGTCAGGCTTTCGCCCATTGCGAAAGATTCTCGACTGCAGCCTCCCGTAGGAGTCTGGGCAGTTCTCAGTCCCAGTGTTGGCGGTCAATCTCTCAATCCGCCTAGACGTCTTAGCCTTGGTGAGCCATTACCTCACCAACTAGCTGATATCGCATGGGCCCCTCTTCAACCGCGAGGTCTAACGATCCCCCACTTTAATGAGCACAAGATGCCTTGTGTCATCACATTTGGTATTAGCGCTCGTTTCCAAGCGTTATTCCTAAGTTAAAGGCAGGTTACCCATGTATTACTAACCCTTCCGCCACTAATAGAGTAGCAAGCTACTCTATCCGTTCGACTTGCATGCCTCATCCACGCTGTCAGCATTCAATCTGAACCAAGATCAAATTCTCAATAAAAAAAATCTTTGAAAACTCGAAAAAGGAAATTGCTTACCTATTTTCATTAATCGCGATCCAATATAGTCTTTCGACTTTACTTATCGCACAAGCTTTATTTACTTGTACATTATCTCTCTTGTGCTGTCAAAACAACTCTCAGGCGAATCACTGTTCGCCTTATTCACTGTCGAGCATCGCTGCTGTCGGGAATAGTTATACCATACACAATTTGCCTTTTTATTCGCAAATTGTATTTTCACTCGATGGCTTTTTTTTCTTAAGTTGCTTATGCCTAAATGTTTATGGGGCGTATTTTCGTAGATGATGAGTGTGGGTGTAGAGTGAATTATAGCAGGATTCTGAGGTTTTTTAGAGCAATTTTTGCCTGAATATTGGATGAATATCTAAATCGATGTAGGATCTAAATTCCTCACCACGCAAGTGGTTAGAAATTTCAGTCGTTATAGTCATTGGTGTCGTTGTAGTCGTTTGTCTTGAATATTCTTTGTTGCCTGTGCTGTTTGCCAGCTGCTACTGAAGGAAAAATAATGGTAATCCAAATTACGCCCCTAACGACACAACCATCTTGACCACTTACACAAAATGGGATGCAAAGAAAGTAAGATCAAAATAACCCCTCAGAAAATTTAAGTACTCAATATATAGGGAATAATGAAAAAGACATCCTTAAATTACCCGAGCTCTCACATTTCTACTCCTAAAAAGCTCAACGGCTCAAAGTACAGCTTCTTCTTCTTCTTCTACTCTAACCGATAATTTTAAGAAAAATAAGGAAGAGTTAGAAGATGCGCTCAAACGATTATGTCTAACAGGATTGCAGAGCAAAATGGAAAAGCAGAAGCAATACTTAAACGTAAAAATGATAGCGAAAAAGCTCTAGAGTGGCAGGGCTATTTCACAATTTTTCTCTTGACTTTCTATTAAGTGTTGAACATTAAAACCATTTCCAGGAAATCAGTTGACATTGCCGCTTTAAGTCGTTTATTTTCAATGCTCAACTGACAGCCAGCCTGGTCTATTTGTTTAAGGTAGTTAAATGCAATACGGCATAGAACTGCGAGATTTCCTGAGAGGTTGCCTAACTGAGCAACTTGACAGTCTTCTCGAAATCCCACGTCGATCGACCAGTGAAACCCATTTTCGATGCTCAAATGCCTTCGTATAGCCAATGACATTTCGTCTACTTTCATAGGCGATGATGAAATATAATATCTGTACTCGACGCTCTCTTTACCCTTGTTTTCCCTACTCGAAATGACTAAGACAAGGCTTTCTATTTTTGCCCACTTCTCCTTAATTTCCGGATCCGCTTTTACAAGATATACCTTTCTGGAGTCAATACGTCCATGACCTTTCTCTAGACTCTCAATATACTCATAATTAAACCCCTTCCAGTTCATTGCGATCATATCCTGGAAAAAATGCTCAACATCATCTCTAAGTGTCCCTTGATTCCCTTTCAACGAAAACAAGTAATCCCCTCCTAGATCAGTGATTTTTTTGGCTATGTCGACCTGACAACCAATTGCATCGATACTAATTAAGCAGTTTTTGACGTTAATCAAATCAAGAAGTTTTGGAATGGCCGTGATTTCATTAGATTTTACATTAGTCTTTACCTGCCCAAGCAATATACCGCGATCTGTCGCCCAAGCACTGACCAATATTAAAGAAGTTTGGGGTCGTTTGGATCGTACACACCGCGTAAAGCTTTTCCATCAATGGCAATATGCTTTGTAGAACCAACAAGAGAGCTCGACCAATCTCGAAATCCCTTTTGAAAACTATGAGGATTGAGAGTTGTAAATGCCCTCCAGTAGGTAACCCTTGATGGAATTCCATTGCTCAAAGGTATATATTTCCGTAGCCAAGATTCTCTGGCTCTTGCAAATTCGAAGACACCATCCCAGCTATTAGCCCCAGAAATATATGCACAAACGGATATAAAAATAATTTCAAATAGATTATGGCCGGTTTTGCGACTTTGTTTTGGATCTTCAATGAGTTTAAAATACTCAATAAACCCTATTGAAATAGCCTTCTGAGAGTCATCAATCCATTCAACTTGATTTGAGTTCATGACTTCTAAAAATCTCTTGATGGTATAGTACTTACTCCAATAAGAAGATCATATCTCTAAATAAAATCAAGAGAAAAATTGTGAAATAGCCCTGTAGAGTTAAAAAAAATTCCTAATCCTTCAAAAGAAGAAGCTCTTTTATATATCAGTGAGGACACAATATTAGGAGAAAGGATGTTAAAAATGTCCATAGAAGATTTACTCTCCATCATTAAGATACAGTCAACATATTACGACACTTACATGAAAAACATGTCTTCTATAAATAATGGTATTAGTGAGATGGATGATATCCTAGTCAAGGAACAGATTAAACTTGCCTTTTGTGATTCATTATCTGGTCTTTCAAAGGGTGAAAAAAAAGCTATGCTCGCTCCTTACAAAGAAAAAGAAAAATATCAAGATATAGTCAAAAATATATATATAATCTATCTTGAGTCTTTAGTTCTTAGGTCGTAATAGTCCTATACCGTCCATGACCTCAAATTTGAGTTGGATCGCGCCAAAAGCTCCCGCGGTCGATGAAAACGACCCGGTTTTCACTACTGGGTCGTTCTCAATCGGTTAACTGCGAGAAATTTACGCGATCTATGATGGTATAAATGTACTATAGTTGCTAATTTTTTTTTAATGTCCTACTGGTGGATCGTCTTTAAATCCTGCCACCTTATATTACGGCTAGAGACATAATGACCATAAAAACGACTCTAATGATTTGTAAGGTAAGAACCTAAGAATTCACGAAGGATTTCAAAAAATTCCCGCTAAATTAATTCCCCTCCTCTTTAAGATTTATTTAAGAAGTGTATCTTGCCCCGAAACGTCATATTTGATAGCATGATAATATGCAAAAACTTAAAATTCTTTTTCAAAATAATCGAGACTGGGTTCAGTCCAAAATCAGCAAAGACGCAACTTATTTCAGCCGTATGGCAGAAGCTCAAGCCCCCAATTATCTTTGGATAGGGTGTTCGGACAGCCGTGTTCCTGCTAATGAAATAGTCGGCCTTGAAGCAGGTGAACTCTTTGTACATCGCAATGTGGCGAATGTTTTCCCAAACACTGATTTTAACTGCCTGTCAGTTTTAGAATATGCTGTGGATCTTCTAAAAATTCAGCATGTAATCGTCTGCGGACATTACGGCTGCGGTGGCGTCAAAGCGGCAATGGAATCTCATCAATTGGGGTTGGTTGACAATTGGCTCCGCAATATTCGAGATGTTTATGCCCGCTTTAAAGACGAACTAGACAATATCCCTGACCAAAATGATAGATTTAATAGACTGGTAGAGCTTAACGTCATGCAACAGGTGCTAAATGTTTGCCATACTAGTATAGTTCAAGGCGCCTGGATGAGAAATCAACTTCTTTGGGTGCACGGATGGGTTTATGACCTGGCTAACGGCACACTTAAAGACCTAAACTGCTGCATTTCCAGCATCGATCAAGTCGAAGGCATCTATCGCATTTACGTTGCAGGACAATCCCCAACGCATACTCAGACCACATGACCCCTATGCGTGGCGAAGGATTTCAAATGATACCAATCTGCCGCGCTCAGCTCCTCGGCAATAGCTTAGGCTATTACCTCGTCGCTGATCGCAGCACCTTGGAATCATTTGAAATCCTTCGCCACGCATAGGGATCATGTAGTCTGATACTAAAGACAGATGATCACCTTACTAATTTAGGATTTTTATGAATTTCAATGAAATAAAAGAAAATAGCGAGATTGATGTTCGACAACAATTTGAACCAAAATGGTTATCTCAATCGACTTTTGAAGCAGAAACATCGACTTCAGAGAAAATAAGCCGCGTTGTCAATATGATTATATTTACTGCTAGTTTATATAGCCTATATGGATATATGACAGGAGGTACTGGACTACTAGCTTATGCTTCCTACCTATCGCTAGGATTTGCAGCTCGTAAAATAACCTCCATTGCTATTGGTTATATGGTATATCCTGCTGCATTCAAATCATTACCATTCCTAAAAGCTAATGTAGTAACGCGAGGAAAAACAGAAATTCAAACCCTTATAGGTCAAGATTTTATTATTAGGAGTATTTCTATCCATAAATCTGGCTCTTGTTATGATGGTGTACTAATTACTCATAGGGACACAATTTTGAATGGTAAGTGGATTATCAATGCTCTTGGCAATGATTCGGTTATGGAATATCGTATAATTCAAATTGCCAAAAGAAATTTTGCGTTTATGTCAAATACTCTTTTAATTAACGGTCCTGGGGTCTGTAAAAGTGGAGGTTGGCCGACACGCTATCAAATGGGAGCTGGATTTGAGGCTGGTATAAAATTTTTAGAACAGCAAGTTAAAGCAACTCATATCATTATGTATGGCCTTTCTCTTGGTGGTGGAATGATGGGAGAAGCAATTCTAAATCACGATTTTAGCAAAGGAATGAAAGACAATATTCGTTATTTATCTATTACGGACCGCTCTTTTAGCCGCCTATCAACTATTGCTGATGCTACAAAAGGGAAAATAGTTAAATCAATTTTTTACATCACAGGAACAGAGCTTGACGGTGTTGGAGCTGCTCAAAAATTGAGTCATTTAGGGATTCAACAAATTATAATCCAGCATATTTCTAATGATGCAACTGGGGATGATGGTGTAATTTCAGACAGTATTTCTTTGGCTTACGAGTTACATAAAAACGCATCTTTTGAGAACAAAATTTTTCTAGAATCGGAATGTATTAATCATGGCCTTCCGCTCCCCAAAGACATTGATGACAATTTAAAAATTTTAATTAAAGAATTTTTCGAAAGTTAGATCAATCCATTATTTTGAATTTAGGTGCAAAAGATGTAACTGAAAAGAGATAATTATATATAGCTGTTAATTGGAAACTTAAGTTCGGAATGATGAGACTATGCGGGGGCTACGATGAACTCAACATCGGAATTATGCTTTTAACTCAATTTTTTTTTGAAAAATTTTGCAAAAAAAACATCCCCCGAAATTCTTTTTGTAGCCCACAGCTAAGGCTGTGCCGCAGCTGTGGGAAGAGCAAAGATGCCTTTGTCCCCAGTTGGGTTGGGGGGCCTCTTTTTTTAAATCCCCAAATAAATGTAAAAGGAACTTGTGAGCGTCGAGCCTATGGCCACAAATAATTTTTTATAAATTCTTTAGAGGCTTAAAAAAGAAGTCCCCCTCCAGGGAACGAAGGCATCTTTGCTATCCCCACAGCAGCGGCAGAGCCTTAGCTGTGGGCTGGACTACAAAAAGATTTTCAGGATAAGTTTTAAACGGCATAAATTTTCAAGAAAAGATTAAGCTAACTGAACTACATTTTTGCTTCGCTTTCAGATTGCTTACTCCTAACTACTACTGGCTTAGGCTGGGCTTTAAAATAACATCTAGACTGACCCATCTTCTGATTTTATAATATCTTTGTTTTGAACTTGTTCTCTAGCTTGATTGAAGCCATAGCCGATCAACACTTTAAACCAGATAAAGGAAACCTTCACGCCGTACGTACATTTTCGAAAAAATGTGCGGCCCCCAGTTCCTTTCTTTGGAAAAATTCCGAATATTGGCTTTAAAAGTAAACCACATTGACTTAAAAGACGGAAAATCGCTGAAAGAGGAGGCTTAAGAGCTGCAATCAATTTAAAACAAAGCTGAAAAAAATTTTTTAAAAGAGAAGCAATTGGACGATAAATCACAAGAAACGCTCTAATGCAAGGAGGAACAATCGTTTGCCATAATTTTTGGAGCATTCGAAATAGAGGCAAGATAAATTTTGCCATCAGTAACCGAGGAAGTTGGTTAAAAAGAAAATAAAAAGGAAAAACTAAGACCATAAAAATGCATTTTACAAATTTAAGCAGGAAAGGAAAATTTCCGGCCTTAAATTGCTCTTTGAGCTGATTTTCAATATGATCAGGATCTACAGAATCAGCGGCTCTTGCTCTAGCTATTGCCTGACGCTGTTCCACGATAAAAGGCGTTCCATGGTTTCTAATCGAAAGAAATACGGAAGAATCGTTTTCGCATTTACGAATTGAATCATAACATCCTCGTCCATTTAAAAGACCGCTAGGCTTAGCCATTTTATCTCCGATTGATTTAAATTAGATTTTAATAAATGATGTGTATAACATTATTGTACAGATTTTTTTATTATTTAGCAAGAGCAAATGTGAAACTGAGCAATCTCAATGTCAAAAAAAAAAGATTCCCCATTTTAAGTCTTTTAATTTGGAAAAGGTAATTTCATCTAGCAAATACGTGAAAGCAAAATAGCCTTTCAAAACTAAAGATTATGTGGAAAGAAGAGAAGAGGTGTTTGAAATCTTTTAACTCACACCTACAGGACTTGCCTTAAAATGTTCCTTTCCAATGCTATAAGACGCGATATTACACAAACCAAAGGCATGACGATGAAAAGGGTTAATAAAATTCGTGTACGAAGCTTAAAGTTTTTAGCAGAAACTAATTTGGAAAAAGTTTACAAATGTTAATTCTTACATTATTAAATTTTTGCTAAAATTTTTTGTTAATTAAAATAAAAACATAAAACCACTTACTGAATCCTCCGACAAATAAATTAAAAAAATTAACTTAACTTATCTATTTACAATTATAACAAAAATTTTGTATAATAGCATATTAGTGCGTTATTTTCAATAAACTAAAAAATGGATTTTTATGCAAGTTACTACCTATAAAAACATAGTTGAAACTTTAAATGATAAATTTAAAGAAATAAAAGATGCGGAGAAAAATATTGCTCGACTAAATACAACAAAAAACCAGCAAACCATAGCAAAAGATTATAGCGACTTTCGCTATTCTCAAGAAACATCTTATGGCTTAAAAACTGCGCATGATTCAAGGATTCACGCATTTGCAAAAGGGGTTTTCCTTATGCTTGGGGGTACGTTAGGGCTTATTTGCTTTGGAATCACACGAACTCCTGAAGCATCCTCCGGCTTAAGAATTGCGCATGAATCAAAGATTGGCGCATTTGTGAATGGGCTTTTTTCAATGCTTAAGGGTACGTTAGGGCTTTTTGGCCTTGAGATCATACAAACACCTATTAGTATTGTGTTATCTTTTGGAATGGATCCTGGGATGAACGAGAAAGTAATATTACCAGGATACTCAGAGCTTGCAGAACGAATCAGAAAAGGGGCTTATTGCTTTGGTTCTGCATTTAAAGATAAGGCAACCATCCTCAATGAATTAGTTGACAAGGAAGCTCTCCTTGAACTTCAAGTTGAAGAATTTGAAAATTCTAATAACATATTTATTAAATTAAATAATTCTGTTCAAATCATTAATGTTAACGCAGATTTTATCGCTGAATACGGAGAAAATTTCAACCAAAACCTATCTCACAAAGTCATTCTTATTTCAAATGAAGTTAACTCTAAGGTAATGATAAAAAATGCAATTAATTTAAATAATTTAATGTTAAAGCAAAAAAAAATTATGAAAGGAAGATAGATTATAAGAACAATATAATAATAGTTTTTATGGTCATCCATCGCGTACATTCGAAAGAGTGTTCGCGATTCACCAACCGTAAAAAATATGATTAATTTTTTACTTGATTTCTAATTGTCTTTTACTTAAAATCATTTCTATGAATCAGCGCGAAATCATATTAAAAAAAGTTAAAGTCCATAACCTAAAATCTGTAGATTTGACGCTACCCTGCAACGAATTTGTTGTGTTCACCGGCGTTTCAGGTTCAGGAAAGTCTTCGCTTGCCTTTGATACTTTGTATGTGGAAGGCCAACGTCGCTATGTTGAGTCTCTTTCAACCTTTGCAAGACGTCAGCTTGGCGATTTTGCTAAGCCTGATATTGAATTTGCTTCCGGGATTTCACCGACCATCTCCATCGAACAAAAAACTGCAGGGCGCAATCCTCGCTCGACTGTTGGCACACTCACTGAAATATACGATTATTTTCGCGTTTTATTTGCGCGCGTTGCGACTCCCCACTGCCCTGTTAGTGGAGAGCCTGTTCTTCCACAAAGTCGCGAACGCATCATTAAAACAGTGCAGACTCTTCCTACCGGCACAAAAATATTGATTTTAACCCCCTTCGCCAGAGCTAAAAAAGCTGAATTTAAAGAAGATTTTCAAGAATTACTTCGCAAAGGATTTACACGAGCTCGAGTTGATGGCAAAGTAATTAACTTAAGCGATGATATCTCTTTAGATGGAAATGTTGCCCACAATGTTGACATCGTCATTGACCGGATCGTCGTTCAAGCGAATAATCTGTCGCGCATTGCAGAGTCATTGACCACTGCTTTAAATCTTGGAGAAGGTGTTTGTAGTATCTTTGAAGTGGATAGCGAAGAAGAACATCTTTACTCGATGCATGCTTATTCACAAGCGTCAGGCCTTTCTTACACCTCCCTTGAACCTTCTGATTTCTCCTTCAACAGTCCTACCGGCATGTGCGAAACTTGTCTAGGACTTGGTAAAATCAATGAATTTGATTTAAATCTTGTCATCGATCCGGAAAAAAGTATCGAAGAAGATTGCTGCTCAGTTGCTAGCTCTTACCAGACAGTACGCTACGGTAACATCTATGAAAACTTGGCTAGCTTATTTAACTTCAGCATAGCAACTCCCTGGAAAAACCTTTCTGCTAAAGCCAAAAAAGTCTTTTTGTATGGTACCGACAAGAAGTGGACACGCATGTCTTTTATGAATAAAAATACAGGTTCCACTTGGACCGATCATATTCAGTGGCGTGGTGTTTTATATGAAGCTCATACACGTTTCACAGAAGCAAAAAGTGCATCCTACCAGAAGAAAATGCAATTGCTTATGGTCAATCAAATTTGCCCTGCCTGCGAAGGTCAACTCTTAAAACCTTATCCCGCGGCTGCTTTTTTAGGCGGTAAACGAATCAGCGATCTGACACAGATGACCGTCGCGAAGTGTTTAGATTTTTTCTCCAATTCTTTGAGACTTTCAGACAATGAAATGCGCATCGCCGAGGAACTGTTAAAGGAAATTAATCAACGTCTCGAATTTCTTGTACAAGTTGGATTGCATTATTTAACTCTTAGCCGAACAGCCCCCACCCTTTCCGGTGGAGAAGCTCAACGTGTTCGCCTTGCCTCACAGATTGGTTGCGGACTGGTAGGAATCACCTATATTCTCGATGAACCTTCTATTGGTTTGCATCCTAGTGATAATCATCGACTGATTGGGACACTAAAGCATTTGCGTGACATGGGCAATAATGTTATCGTTGTAGAACATGATGAAGAGACCATTTGGGCTGCTGATCGAATCGTTGATGTAGGTCCCGGCCCTGGTTCACGCGGTGGAGAAATCGTCGTTAATGGTTCTTTAACTGATTTGTTAAACAGTCAAACTTCAATTACTGCTAGCTATCTAACCGGTAAACGGACTATTTCTATTCCTGCGGAAAGACGTGAGCCCTCTCCAGAAACGATTGGTATTTACGGGGCTACGCACCATAACCTCAAAAATGTTGATGCATCATTCCCCCTTGGAGTCTTCATTGCGGTAACGGGGGTTTCCGGTTCAGGTAAATCGTCTCTTATTACTGACATTCTTTATCCCGCTCTTTCTAATGCACTTCATGGCGGTGAACATACTATTGGACCCCACAGAGAAATTAAAGGCATCGAAAAAATCGACAAAGTCATTGCTATCGATCAAACACCGATAGGACGCAATCCTCGGTCCAATTCTGCCACTTATATTAAACTGTTCGATGAAATTCGTGACCTTTTTAGCAATCTTCCGGATAGCCAAGCCCGCGGCTATAAGCCTGGACGCTTTAGCTTTAATGTCAAAGAAGGGTCTTGTATCCATTGTGAAGGAATGGGCATGATCAAGATTGACATGGATTTTATGGAAGACTCTTGGGTGGATTGTCCTTACTGCTTAGGTAGACGGTTTGATCCGGAAACCTTATCCATCTATTTCAAAGGCAAGAATATCAGCGATATTCTTGATATGGAAGTCGCTGAAGCCTATACCTTTTTTGAGAATATACCCTCTATTCGACGTAAGCTTGATACTCTTCAAAAAGTTGGCATGGAATACATAAAGTTGGGACAATCCTCTACAACACTTTCCGGAGGAGAAGCCCAGCGTGTAAAACTAGCCAAAGAACTGACTCGGCCTTCTTCGGGTAATACGCTTTACATTTTGGATGAACCGACAACCGGGCTTCACTTCCATGACATTAAACATCTTCTTGATGTCCTTCAAGCTTTAGTGAATCGAGGGAATACTGTTTTAGTGATCGAACACAATATGGATGTGGTTAAAACGGCAGATTGGATAATCGATTTAGGCCCTGAAGGTGGGGAAGGTGGGGGACAAATTATTGCGACCGGCACTCCCGAAGAGATTGCTAAACTCGATACCCCTACCGGACTTGCCGTAAAGAGCTCCCTTTCCAATGCTATGCGACGCGATATTATACAAACAAAAGCACATGATGAAAAGTTAGTAATAGAACGCAAATCGCGAGAAAAATTGGCTATAAACGCGATTACCGTGATCGGTGCGGAACAAAACAATTTAAAAAACCTCAATGTTACAATCCCTCGTCAAAAGTTAACCGTCTGCACAGGCCCTTCCGGCTCCGGCAAGTCTTCTTTTGCCTTTGACACCGTTTATGCTGAGGGACAACGTCGTTATATCGAATCACTTTCTCCTTATGCGCGACAGTTTGTCAAACAAATGCCTAAACCTAAAATCGTTCAAATTGAAGGATTATCCCCGGCAATTGCCATTGAACAAAAAGCACATGCCGGAAATCCTCGAAGTACCATTGGTACAATGACGGAGATTTATGATTATTTACGGGTTCTTTATGCACGTATCGGTATTCCACATTGCCCTGAAACGGGCGAACTCATCGAAACTATTACTAAACAGCAAGTCGTAGACCGCATTCTAGCTTATCCGGAAGGAGAAAAAATTCAGGTGTTAGCTCCGATTGATATCCGGAAAAATGAAAAATTTGAAGATATCTTGCTTCGCTTGCAAAGACAGGGTTATTTACGTATCCGTCTCAACGGCGAATTCTATGAACTTGACAGTGCTGAAAACTCTATACCCTTTGATCGCAAACGCAAAAATGAGCTTTTTTTGGTCGTTGATCGCCTTAAAATTAATCCTTCAATCAAAAACCGTCTTCTGGAAGCCATTGAAAACAGCTCTACTATCGGACAAAGTAAGCTTTTAATCGTTCGTCCGAATGAAGATGTTTTATTCAATCTTGCATTCGCAGTTGTAAGCACCGGGAAATCCTATCCAGAGATTACTCCTCACACATTTGCTTTTAATACAACAGAAGGAATGTGCCCAGACTGCCTAGGATTGGGCTACCAATATGGAGCCAATTTTGCGACTCATTCTGAGATCATGATGCAATCTTTGAAGGGGCTTATGCGTAGGTTATGGGTCAATAAATTCACTAAAGAAGCTTTTGCATTAATGGAGCTCTTTTTAAAAGAAGAGAATATCAATCCTAATTTGCCTTTAAAGCAGATCCCGTCCGCAAAACTCCAGCTGGTGATGAACGGTTCCCCTCCGGAAAAATGGTACACAGCTCCCCAAGGATTTAAATTTCGCTGGATGGGCATCAACGCGACAATGGCCAAAGCTGGTAAAGCCGGACTCGGTGAAATTAAAGAAGCTGTCATTCCTTTTCTTGAAGAACTCACTTGCCCTTCGTGCGAAGGTGCGCGGATCAATCCACTGGCTCGTCATGTAACTATCGCTAATTTAGCTATTGATGCTTTATGCCGATTACCAATTGATCAAGCTCTCGCATTTATTAAAAAAATTAACTTGCCTCCAAAAGAAAGCAAGACCTTAGATGAAGTCAAAGCACAGCTGAATAGCCGACTAAGTTTCCTCACCGGGGTTGGATTACACTACTTGTCTCTTGATCGAAAAGCTCCAACACTTAGTGGAGGAGAAGCTCAGCGTATTCGCCTTGCCAGCCAATTGGGAAGCGGCTTGACCGGTGTACTTTATGTATTGGATGAGCCAACCATTGGCCTGCACCCACGTGATAGCGATCGTTTAAATGCAACTTTGCAAGATCTTAAGAACCTTGGTAATACATTATTAATGGTCGAACACGATCCTTTGACAATTGCCAAAGCAGACTACATTCTCGATTTTGGCCCCGCTTCTGGCGATAAGGGAGGACATATTACTGCCCAAGGAACCTACAAGCAAATTTTGCGCAGTGCTAAATCCCTTACCGGAGCCTATCTATCTGGCAAAGAATCGATTTCTATACCCAAAAGTAGACGGTCCATTGCCCGTGGATCTATTGCGATAACAGATGCCTCAGCCAATAATTTAAGAAATATTAATCTTGATATACCTTTGCATGCATTAACAATTCTCACAGGAGTTTCCGGATCAGGCAAATCTACGCTGCTTGAAGATGTATTGCACCCTGCTGCTTCGCAAGGGGTCTCGAAAATGATCGATGAAGTCCAGTTGAAATATGGTAAAGTCAGTGGATTAAGCGCTTTTGATCGTGTTATCTCGATCGACCAAAAACCCGTAGGTCATACCGTTCGCGCAGATGTCAGTACGTATGTCGATGTCCTCACCCGCATTCGTGAATTTTTTGCATCGATCCCAGCAGCTGCAATGCGTGGTTTACAACCAAAACATTTTAGCTGCAATCATCGCAAAGGAATGTGTACGGCTTGTTGGGGATTGGGTTACAGAAAAGTAGAAATGCACTTCCTTCCTCCGATTAAAATTGTTTGTGAAGATTGCAAAGGGCTTAGGCTGAATCCTTTAAGTCTCGAAATTGTCTATGGAGGCAAAAACTTGGGGCAATGGTTAGACACGACCATCGATGAGGTCCGAAAGGGATTTGAAATGCATCCTCGCATTACACGCATTTTGGACACATTAATTGCGGTTGGGCTTGGCTACCTTAAACTTGGTCAAGAAATCGTTTCATTGTCAGGTGGTGAAGCTCAACGGATAAAACTAAGCCGTGAACTTGCCAAACGTTCTTCAGGTAAAACTCTTTATTTGCTTGATGAGCCGACAACAGGGTTGCATAGTGATGACATCAAGAAATTGTTGTCTGTTTTGCATAAGTTAGTCGACAAAGGCAATACGATGGTCATTATTGAGCATAATCTAGAAATCATCAAAAACGGCGATCATATTATCGAGCTAGGTCCTGATGCAGGAGAAAAGGGAGGCCAAATCGTATGTTCCGGCACTCCAGAAGAAGTCGCATTGCATCCGACATCTTGGACCGCACCTTATCTAAAAAACGTTTTGTAGTTTCTCAGCTTCTTTGCGTTTCTTTGCTTCTTCGCGCCTTTGCGTTAACAATTTTTAGCCCCCAAAATTTTAACGCAAAGGCGCAAAGAAGCAAAGAAACGCAAAGAAAAACAGGACGTAGCCTCAAACGACAACTCCCCACAAACTTATCACTCAATTTGAAAACTAAACCCAAGTTTAACGGCTTCAAGTTTTCTTAAAGTACTTATAGTAAAGAACTTGAGGCTTTTGGGCGAGAAAAGTCAAATCGCAAGTCATTAATAATTAATGGGCTGCAACTTTGCTTCAATTGTAG
>JACDDG010000315.1 GCA_013817115.1 Parachlamydiaceae bacterium
GCTCTCTAGCTATCTTCAGAGGTCCCAGGCTTCGCTTAGCCCTCCGGGACTAATCTTAGCTTTATATATTCTTTAGAATAAAGGTAAATTAAGGATCATTTCTATTTTACGCTTCACAAACTCAAAAATAAACACATAACAAAAACGCATAACCACCTTTACTTAAAATATTAAGTATGATATAATTATTATTATAAACTGCTAATATAAGTAAAAAAATGTCAACACAACAAAACGATTTTAAACTTACCTGCCACCCCCGTGGAAGTTTGCGCGAATTATGGTCTATTTCGTTTCCTTTGATGCTATCGCTTATGTCGAGTAGCTTAATGTTCTTTTGGGATCGTTTATTACTTATAAACTATTCAGTTGAAACACATAATGCGGCCACTTCTGCTGGAGCAATCGTCAGCTTTTTGCAATTTGCTTTTATATGTACCACATGCATTGCCGAAGTTTTTGTCGGACGCAATTTCGGAGCCGGAAAGCTTAAACAATTGGGAGTTCCTGTTTGGCAAATGATTTGGTTGTCATTCTTTTCCGTTTTCATTTTTATTCCCCTAGGTTTGTTTGCAGGTAACTACATTTTCGCAGAGTCACGATACGGTCTATTAGAAACTGAATACTTCAGTATGATGATGTATTTTGGGCCCATTTTTTGCTTAGCAAGTGCACTTTCCGCTTTTTATATTGGTCGGGGTCGATTAAAATTTATAACCATTTTAGTAGTAGCTGCAAATGTACTGAATACGGGGCTCGCCTATGTGCTCATTTTCGGAATCAAATCTTATATTCAACCGATGGGAATTACCGGCGCTGCGCTTGCGACAGGTGTTGCCCAATTTTTTCAGGCCTCTGTTCTATTTATTGATTTTCTACGTGCAAAGAATCGGGAAAAATATGGAACAGGACAATACAAATTTGTGTGGAGTGAATTCTACGAGTGTATGCGCTTAGGTTTTCCTAGTTCAATCGCCCATACGATTGAAATATTAGCTTGGGCTGTATTTTTTAGAATGCTAATGTCAATGGGAGAAGAACAATTAACAATCGTCTCTGTAGCACAGAGTATTTTATTCCTATTTACTTTTTTAACTGAAGGCATCAGCAAAGGTGCAACAGCCATCGCAGCTAATATGATTGGCGCACAGCAATGGAGCGGCCTCAGGAAACTTTTATTTTCCGGAGTCAAATTCTATCTATTTTTGTTCGTCATTTTTGGCATCTTCTTAGCTTTAGACCCAACTCCATTCATTCGAGTTTTCTTAGGAAATGAAAGCGCTGTATCAAATGAAGTCCTTGCTCTAATTGTTTCATCCTGTGTTTGGGTATGGATTTTTTTCCTTTTCGATGGAATCCATTGGTTGGTCGTAGGTCTGCTAACCTCAGCAGGAGACACGAAATTCATCCTTAAAGTTGGAGGTGGTAGTATTTGGTTATTTGCGCTTCTACCCACATACATACTTTTAGTTGTACAAGGACACAAGGCTGATATGGCATGGGCTATCACAGCTTTCTATGGCATTATGACATGCTGTATTTACCTATTTCGCTTTTTTAGTATGCGCTGGAAAAGCAATTTGTTAGAATTAGAAAGTATTTCGGTCTAATATATATCTACGACTTCTGCGTCTCTTAGCTTAAACCAAATCGCTCAAAATTTAATTGCACCTCAAATTTATTCTGCGTAAAAATAAATTGACTTACTGATTTGCATCACGTACAGTAAAAACAAATGATAATTCTGTGCAATTTTCGTTGCATAAATTAGAAAAAAAAGTTAACAAAGCGATAGAAAAAATTATGAATATAGATTTCAACGTTGGATCTTCATTTTTTTCAATGCCTTCTCAGGTAGTTGAGAACAAAAATAAGTTTACTGCAATTAGAGCTGAGGCAGCTAATAGTGCGCTAAACGAAACACTGACATCTGCTTTAAAAATAACCTTCATTAAAGCATCTCTAGAAAACGACATCATAAAAGACATTCATTCTGCTGTTTCAATGAAAATATTTTTTGACATCAACTATGATGGAAAAATTTTAAAAAAGGATTACCTCATTAAATCAGTTGAGAACACCAAACTCGAAATAAAAGATTTGTTCTCAATATTTGAATCAATTTTCATCAAAGTGGAAGAGTCACTCAAAGACGATAGCGGTAAAGATTTAGACGTTAAATATACAGCATTTATTAAATATGATTATCCGCAAGTTAAGTTTAAAATTTTATCAGCTTACATATCTAATAACTTCTTGGAAGATTCATTCACAATAGTATACCAAGATAAAATCAAAAGAACTATTGAAAATTATCTTCATTTAAATCAAAGAAAAATAGAACCTCACATCAACGATAATCTTGAATTTATTTAGTTGGTGTTATACCGAAGAGCGTTCTAATTTTGGTTTTTGGCAAAGAGAAAGCTCCCGCGATTAAGCGATCAAACGAGCCCATATTATAATATTGGGACGTTTTTGATCGCTTAATCCTAGGGCTTTCTCAAAGCCAAAAATCCAAAATTTGAACGCTCTTCGGTATATCTCTTAGAGATATTTTCCGCATCCCAATCTCCTTTTTCGCCATCTAGAGCACCCCAATCATTCATTGTTTCTTTTAAATCAAAATCATTTTCTGCTGCTATGAAAGCCGCTTTAAGATTATTTTTTTCTTCCTCTAAAGCCATTTCAATAGCTTTACTAACAAATTTACTTAATCCTCTTTTTTCTTTCTCAAAATACTAACTGAATTCTCTAAAAACTTAGATAACGCTTCCTCATAATGATGATAGACCTTAGAATACTCTCTAAGAGCTTGATCACCAACATAATCTGAAACAAAACATCCACAGTCTGCTGTAACGATTTCGTCGTTATTATTAGATCTATGATCTTGAATAGCTTTCAGGATGTAGAAAGTTTCAACATCCACACTACTTCCTCTTTTTTTGCTTTGTCAAGCCATTCAAAAGTTTCGAGAAAAATGCTACTCACTTGCAAATGCATCGGCTCCGATTCTATTGAATCCACACAAACAACTTCCCCAATATCATTTGTACATTTTTGTAATGCTTATACGTTTGCCAATAGTAGGCTTCTCCTCTTCCCGATTTTTAGATATATAACCCCCCCCGCCCCCCCGGTAAAAACATGTGTACAATGACACTGCTTCAGGAGTAAGGCCACGATATCTTCAGTAATCTCACCATAGTTTAGATCCAAAGAAATTGATTAAAATGACGAGCTACATTTGCTGCTATGTTTATTTGATTGATAAGTTCTTGATCTTGGCTTGGGCTTTTGTGGGGGCTATGTGGAACTCAACATTGGAAATTGGAATAATGAGCTACGCGCTTGCTACATCTTAGGACGGCTAAAAACTCGATCAACTAAGGCTCGTCATAGAAATCACGCTTTTAACTCAATCTTTTTTTGAAAATTATGCAGAAAAAAACAGGCTTAACTTTTTTATAGCCTACAACTACGGAAGAGCCAACCTCGCGTAAAGCAACGTGTAGAAAATCTTACAGCGGTGGCTACGAACTTTGGTGGCTTTCTGGCGCCCCTACGGGGCGCACGTTTTGTAATGATCCGAACCCCGGGTTCCGCTATCGCTGCACCCCATACTTCTACCCACATCTTTTTCTTTACATTTATTTTAACCATATTCTCTATATGCGATCCAG
>JACDDG010000316.1 GCA_013817115.1 Parachlamydiaceae bacterium
ATCAAAAACGACCCAATATTATAATATTGGGTCGTTTTTGATCGCTCAATCGCGGGGCTTTCTCAAAGCCAAAAATCCAAAATTTGAACGCACTTCGGTATAGATCAAACTCCGGCTAATTATGCCCTATTTACAAAAATAAACTAGGCCTTCTTTGAGCCAAGTTTAGATTTTGTAGCAGTTTTTTTAGCTGCTACTTTTTTAGGAGCAGCTTTGCTGGCTGAAGATTTTGTTGATTTGATCATTTGATCCTCCGTAATATTGGTTAATAACAGGCCTAGAAAATTTGGAAAAGTTAAGCAATTTAAAATTTCGCCCTTCTTTAACCTAACTCGCTAGAAAATCTGGCATTACATTTTTAATCCCTATGCCTTTCATTTTTAATTATACATACTAATCTAATGTTGTGTATTACTTTTTTTAATTTATTTTTATGGATTTTAAAAAAAGTGTTATGGTCATTTGTGAGGGTTGTTTCGTTAGTCAATTAAATGTCTGAATGAAGAAGGAAATGAACTATTTGATTCATTAGACGATAAAATATTACTTGATTTTTTACAAATTTGAGTTAAATTTTTGAGAAATCAATGATAAAATCAATGACAACTATTGACGATGAGTAATAAAAAAGGTAAAATATAGTGAAGAGCGTTTAAATTTTGGTTTTTGGAAAAGAGAAAGCTCCCGCGATTAAGCGATCAAAAACGACTCCATATTATAATATTGGGTCGATTTTGATCGCTTAACTCCAGGGTTTTCTCAAAGTCAAAAATCCAAAATTTGAACGCTCTTCGGTATAATCTTTGCTGCTGAAGTGGACACCCTCGACGTGGAAAGCCTTCAACTATAACCTTAGTGAATCGGGATCACAACGCATAAAATCGATGAATGCTAGAAATAGTAATTTAATTTGTTTTATGGAAGCGAACCCACTTTAAAAAAATGCGTTGATCGCAGCACTCAAGGCCCCTTTGGCAGTTTTTTTTAAATGGTCCCCAGCAATTCAATTCCACGGGCCATTGCCAAGGCTCCTTTTTCTAAACGGTCGAGACCAAAATGTTCATTGGGAGCATGAATGTGGTCATCAGCCAACCCTAGGCCAAATAAAACGACTTCACTTTTGCTGGCCTGAGCTAATTTCGCCGTGACCGGAATAGATCCTCCAGCAAGAATATACTGGCAGGGTACCTTATAAACTTCCTCAAAGGCCTGAGAAAATGCTTTCACAACTTTAGATGCTGGGGATGAACGCATTGGTACTCCTCCGCCGGGATGTAGAGTGACTTGAACTTTGACGCCTTCTGGAACATTTTCATTGATAAAATCTGCAACGTTCTCTGCAATGACCTCAGGGTCTTGGTCTGGGACAAGCCGGCAAGAAATCTTAGCTGAAGCCTTTGCAGGAATGACCGTTTTAAATCCTTTTCCGCTATAACCGCCTGTGATCCCATTGATTTCAAGCGTAGGTCGAGTCCAGCCACGTTCCAAAGGTGAAAATTCTTTTTCTCCACCTGTAGGATCCGCGGCGAATGTCTTTTTATATTCTGAGTGATCAAAATCTGTTGCTAGTTGATGAAGTTCTGCAGGATCCAAAGGTGTTACATCATCATAAAAGCCTGGAACCATAATTTTTCCGGAGGAGTCCCTGAGTTTATCTAGTGTTTGAATAAGAGCATGTATAGGATTAAAGGCAATTCCACCGTGCTCACCAGAGTGCATGTCGCTATTTGAGCCAATGAATTCTACATCCATCGTTGTAATTCCGCGAAGGCCAAGTGTTAAAGCCGGTTGATTAGGACTTTTCATCCCAAGATCAACAATCGCAAGGTAGTCTGCCTTCAGTTGTTCTTGCCGTTCATCCAAAATGTCTGTCAGCCCGTGGCTACCGCACTCTTCTTCACCTTCGATACATAGCTTAATGTTGATGGGAAGGCATTTGTCTCTTTCGAAAAGCATTTTTAACGCCTGGAGGACATAAAAACATTGGCCTTTATTATCTTGAGCTCCCCTAGCATAAACTTGGCCATCCCGGATTGTCGGTTCAAATGGGGGAGTGATCCATTCACCAATGGGATCAACAGGTTGGACATCATAGTGATTATAGATTAAAAAAGTGGGCTTATCCGGCCCAGCCCCCATCCAACTCGCGAACAAAGTTGGATGACCAGGTGTAGTCCATAACTCACATTTTAAACCGATTTTTTCTATGTAATCTTTAAGCCACATGACGCATCGTGTCATTTCTGGTTGATAAGCAGGTTCAGAACTTACACTCTCAAATGAGAGAAAGGTAAAATAATCTTTCAGAGCTTCTTTTGAATTTTTGCGATAGAGTTCGTCTAAACTTTTCAGGGGAGAGTTTTGATCCATAAAATACCTATGAAAAAAATAACAGCAAAAGAGAAAAAAAACACCCAAAGTAGATGTAAAGCATAGTTTGCACATATGAGTGGTGTATTGCAATAAGATTTTGATGCTTTGAAGCCACTGTGATATAATCAATTCTTTCTTGAATGCTGTAATGATGCCAATCCGGTTTACGAGGGTCTTGACCACTTGACTGTGCAAAATAATTTAAGGCTTCAATGAGGTGAGACGGGTTTAGCTTTACATTAAAAATATGTAGATCAGCTTGACGTTCAAAAAGTCTCGAAAAATACCCAAAAACATATCGAAAATAAACAAGTGCAGTAATGCCATAAGCGACAAACATAGTTGCGTCATAAAGATATTCCTGCATGTCGGAAAAAATATTGCTGCCGATAAAAAAATCGAACGAATAAGTGATTAGATAGGATGCGGCAACCCCGCAAATGCCCATTCCTCCAAGAATAAAAGGAAAAAGTAAAAGATGTCTATGATAGCTATGACCAATTTCATGGCAAAGTATAGCTTCAATACATTCTGGCTTCATTTCACGGATCAATCTTTTCGTGAAAAGGACATATCTAAATCGGGGATGGATTCCGATGATAGCTGCTGTTAAAGCATGATCCATTACACCCCATGTTTTAATGTCGCGACAATGGAAATTGGCTTTGGCGCATAGGGCATCGAGCCGTTGACGTATAGGCCCTTTAAGGCTTTGGCATTTCCAAAACTTTTGAGTGACTATAGGCATGAGAAGATGGATCAAGAAAAAAAGTCCGATCAGTAAAACAAAGGTAAGAGGAAGGAAATAGGATTGGTCAGAAATTTGCGAAAAAATATTTACAGGATAAAGTGCTAGTCCTCCTTCGAAAAGGAGGTATACAATAAAGGGGAGTGCCAAAGGTAATAGGAATTGAATCTTTTTAAGCATGGATCAAAACTTGGGGGTGAGCGTGAACATGAATGTGCCACTAAAAACTTTACAGTGTACTTGAAGTGATTTTTAGCTGAAGAGCTCAGAATGAGAGCCTATTCTTTCTAAATATAATGTTTGAGATTCTTCACTAACAAAATAAATCAATAAGGCGTCAGGCTTAAGATGGCATTCTCGCATACCCACATACTGACCTTCCAGGGCGTGATCAACATACTTTTCCGGTAGCTTATTTCTCTTCCTAACCCAAGTTTAACGGCTTATACACCTAAAACTACGATAAAGTTTGGCCTACTCGTCACTACATCTTGAAATTTACAAGATTGTTTTTTTGGCTTTGAGGATTTGAGGTGATAATCCTAAAGCTTT
>JACDDG010000317.1:0-1833 GCA_013817115.1 Parachlamydiaceae bacterium
GTCAACGAAGTTGGATATATTTTTAATTATTATGGTGAAAAAAAGACAAATTCTTTAATGAAAGACGTGTTTGTTAAGAACTATCCTCAACAATCACCTCAAGCAACATTAACAATTTTGGAAAATCTTATAGAAAGTCAAAAAAAAGTTCAATCTGACTATGAACTGGAATTTGGAAAAGAGGCTGCTGATTTAAAATTCGGGACTAAAATTGATTTAGCTAAGCTTTTACACGCTAACGGATTTTCAAAAGTGATTTCTGGGCTTAATTTTTCAAGCCAATATTCAATGAAAAATTTAGATTTTAAAGGTTTGACGTTTAACAATTGTAAATTTTACTGGACAAATTGCTCTAACTCAAATTTTGAAAACACAAAATTTTTAAATTGTAATATTTCTAATCTTTGCCTATTGAACAGCAATTTAATCAATTGTAAATTTGATAAGTGTACATTGCGTGAAGTCATGTTTACCGGATCGAACATTGACAATACAGAATTCATTCATAGTGAACTTATTTGCTCAAGTTTCGAAGATACAAATATTAAGAATTCTAAATTTAATCATGTTGCAATGCCGGCAACTCATTTTCTTGATTCTTTAATTGAAAACACTGAAATAGTTGATAGCAATTTGCAAAATACCGTTTTTTTCGATCAATTCCATTCCTTCGATGTGGATGACGAGTCTAAAAAGACAGCCCGTATCACTAAACCGACTGCAGCTTTTCTAATAAATCCGGAGGTTCGTGGGGTTTCAACTCCTAAGGCCTTTATGAAACTGGATCAAAATGGTAATCTTCTTCCTTTACGCATTACAATGCATGCTCAAAAAGTTTCCCCTGAAAAAATCAATCAGGAATGCGAAAATGCATTTAAGGAAATTGGGCCCTACGATGCAACCAAGCTTCCAATTCCTCAACAGTTGATTGCAAAAATTAAAGAAAATCCTGAATTCGAGAGTGCTCGAATTCTAAGAAAAGCTGAAAAATTGGCCCAGTATGTCAATTCTTTTTGTTTACCAGGGGGCGAGGATCTTTCTCCTGCATTGTACGGACAAGCTAGAGAAGAACATACTGACTTGACTTCTGATTATCGACGTACTATTTTAGAACTTGGTATTATTGATCAGTCTTACAAGAAAGGGATTCCATTGATGGCCATTTGCCGAGGTTTTCAATTATCAAATGTATATTTTGGTGCTCAGCTTTTACAAAATGTTATTGGTCACAAAACCGTTCAAAAATATGAGCTTTCAACAGCGGAAAAAACCGGAATTTTTGGGGGAGTTATGAAGAATTCCATTATTGGAGCTGCTGCCCATCATCAAGCAATTCCAATCACGCAACAGGCTGCCAATCATTTGGAACCAAGTGTGATATATGGAGACTTAGTAAAAGTTTCTGAAGCGAAGCAAGGAGCCGCGAGTCCTATGATCTTATTGCAATTTCATCCGGAATTCTATAATGCAGATTCTGCAGACTCCATGATGATTCAAGCAATGGACACTTTTTTCAACATCACCATGTCGAAACAGAACGATGATATTTGGAAGCTTTTATCTAACAGTGCCGAAGCTCATAGGATCAAAAAGACAGCTCTTACAAGGATTAGAGGAATACTTCTAAATACAATTTAAAACAATTGGAAGTAAGTTTTCAATAGTAGCCAAGGTGCAAATCTTGGCTACTTTGTTTGGCCTTCTACATAAATCAAGACACCACCCCTGCAATAATATTTTAATGGCTCTTTAATTTTTTCTTTTTTTAGTACTAGTACTGTGTCTTGCAAATCCGCTTACAATAAAACTTCGCCAAAGTGCCCGGGGTTAAAT
>JACDDG010000317.1:1843-3669 GCA_013817115.1 Parachlamydiaceae bacterium
ATCAAAAATGACCCAATATTCATATATGGGGTCATTTTTGATCATTGGAGCGGATTTGCAAGACACAGTACTAGGGCTAAATTCGATTCCAAGTCCTTTTGCATTTTTTCTCGAATTCAATTAATGCATGCATTATTTCACTATCTTTTTTAATTGCCATCGAAGGTCGCCTTTCTTGAACAAAATCAAAAGCATTCTCTGCTGAACAATTTTGGTAAAGGATAAGATACCCCATCACTATAATTGAGCTGCGTATTGTGTCAAGAGTGCAATGGACCATAATCGTTTCATTTCTTTCAAGGCACCATTGAATATATGCAATCCCTTTCAATAAGCACTCAAAAGACGGAGTTTGAAAATTTGAGATAGGTATTTGGAAATGTTTTATACCTGCATTTTTCCATTGAATTGGTGTCACAGGTGATGTAATTAAACCACTAGATTGTGTTTCGAAAATTTCGGCCACATTTAATATAGCCCTAACATTATTTTTTTTCAAATCAATTATGTCATTGCGCGTTTCTTTACCCGCTAATCCCTGAATGACAGGCATCGACCCTAAGAATAGACATGCACCGTTTGGACGCTCTAGAATTTGATCCCATAATTTTTCGGATCCTGTACTTTTGGCAACTTGATCTCCTACAAAAGAGGCACAATAGTGAAAATATTTTTCAAGACTCGCACTTTCAGGGGTCAACTTAGCACTAAGAGCCATTGCGTTTTCCCAATCTTGATCAGTAAATGTTTTTTCAGGCCAATAGGGCAGCTTATTGCTTTTCCCTCTTATTTGCGATCGAGTGAAATCGGTGACTATCCAAGATCTGCTTGAATTTACAATACCTTTGATACCGTCTTTAAGGCGGTTAATCTCGCTTTTAAGATTATCATAGATAGAATCGTTTTGATGTGTGATTAAAAGGCCATAAAGCCCCCCATTCACAACTTCACCATTTAGAGCTTTTCTAATGGCCTGGCCAACGGCATGCAAGTCGCTAAAACATAAGTGCTTATATTTTTTACTTTGTGTTTCATCTCCTTTTTTAAAAACTTTTTTAGCACAGTAACTAACTTTCGTGACGAATTTACTAAAATCAGTAAGAAATTTTTCTGGTAAGTATCCTACAATGTACGATGCAGCAAACTGAGCACCAAAAAAACAACTATATGTTCCAGAAACAGGAGAGAAATGTTGATCAAGTTGTAAAGAAACCCAAGTATTTGGAGATAATTTGCTAAACATTTCAAAGTCGATGTGAGTCCACTTCAGCAAATCATTATCCGAATAATCAAAATTGGAATTTTCGTCACTATAGCTTTCAGATTCAGTGTCTGGTGAATAATAGACAGTCTCGTTTAAAAAATCTAAAGTCTCCATATTTACTCCTAATGCTTAAATCGACTATATTTTGATGTATATCATAATAGTAGTTATTTTCATTTTTCATCTTAAAGATTGGAAGGAGTGAGAGGTGAATCAAACCACAAAAACTAATAGGATTATTCAGAATAGAGGACTTATTCCAAAAAGCGTTCCAATTTTGGCAAAGAGAAGGCTCCCGCGATTAAGCGATCAAAAACAGCCCCATATTATAATATTGGGTCGTTTTTGATCGCTTAATCCCGGGGCTTTCTCAAAGCCAAAAATCCAACATTTGGACGCACTTCGGTATAAAGAAAATACCAAGGGTTAGAATTCAAGATCTTTGACCCTTGGTGAATAATTTTTTAACGATTTTGAATATTAGTGATTTCTAGAATATGCATCATTCTCAGTTTTATTTAATTCTATTACGTCTTTAAAATAAGTTTCGTAACAGTTCAGA
>JACDDG010000318.1 GCA_013817115.1 Parachlamydiaceae bacterium
TGCCTGCATTCCGCCACTGCAGCGGAATGCAGCGAAAAAGAAAAATGGCAGTTCGGCTAAGAACTGCCATTTAATTGATCCTGTGCCCAGGACTACCCTGAGTTCGAACTTTTTGCTGCGGGACTTGAATACGATAATTGAATATTAGCCTGAAGTCCTGGATCGGAGCAGGATAGTACAGGCTCATCCATGGACGCCTTTTATGTTGAATCTACGATACATCGTAGATTTGCTTGCTCGATTGCGGGAATGACGTAAGTTGTTGATTATAAGTGAGTATAAAAAAGTGGTATTTATTAACGGTTCGACTCCGTCATCACCCGTGAAAATAAGGGTATACCAAAATCGGAAACCTTCTAGTGAGACAGAATCAAAGTGCCTTTCGTTTTTATAAGAAGCCAAATTCACGAAGCACATTTTCAATCCTTAGCAAAAAATTTTATAAGAATAGATTGGAAGTTTTCAGCATCCTCAGTTTTCAGAACTTTATATTCAAAATCACCCGCCTTTAAATCTTTGAATAAAATTGCATTGTAGTTTCTTTCGTAAATACTGTCGATTGTAGACTGGGACATATTAATAAACCGTGGTGCTTTTTGTTTAATGCAGCCGCTATCTCCGTATACAGGGAGCATAACCTTTCTTTTAATTAAGTCGTCCAGGAGATCATCTGTGCAACCACACCTAATACAAGACACTATCATCCCCGTATTCGTCAATGCTGCATTTCTTAAAATTGATAAATTGAAAGGATACTTCGTCTTCTCAATTTTAGATTCATTTGCACATGATAAAAAAACAGATAGAGCTATGCAAAGTCTAATTAAATTCATAATAATATACTGTTTTAAGATTTTTATCAGGAACCGCGAATCCGTTCTTATATCGGAATAGACAGCCAGGTAATATATCTCTGTGTATTCTCTCGTAGCTGACAATATTAAATTTCTGATCAAGAACTATATATTCGTATTCCGATTTGTCCCGGATACTTTTCTTTCGGATACGTTTTAAAATGACAATATTGCTATCTAGGGGAAGGATGCTCACATTTCTTTCATTAGTCTCTTCGTAATGCCGATTATAGCCCAAATCTCTTCCATCTTCGTAATTGTACTCCTCATAGTTAGCATATGGATTAAAATTAACTTCATCTAGCATTTTAAATGTTCTACCGTCTAACAGATTTATGAGATCGACGGACTGGAACATAACCAATAAATTGCTCCTAAAATTGAAAACATAGCAAATGTCTTCTCTCCTCTTTCCCTTTTTATACTCAGTAGGATTTTCGAAACGCAGATCAGCCTTATCTGTTGCATTTTCAATTACTAAATACGCGTACTTATCTACGAATTTTTTCTTTGAATTCTTGCTGCCAATAGGTAGAAAAATTTTGCTGTTCACAACCTGTAAAGGTTGAAATACATTTTGCTTTACATAAATACTTGAAAAATCATACGAGGAAGAATAGTCTATGCTGTCTACAGAAGCAATTCTAAAAAACCTGTCCAAACTTATTAAGTATATTCTGTTTAGATTAGGGACTAATGAAAACACTACCGAATCTTTTAGAAGAATAAGTGGGGTGTAAGGAGTACTAGCTATATAGGGTGTTATAGATACAGTAATCGGATTTTCCGAAGTATGTATGGACTTAAATACTAATTTTCCTTCGTCATCTATATAATGTAAGTAATCTTGAAAATAGGCAACACTAATTCGTATTGGTGAAAGCGGTGGATGAAGCTTATCCATTCCGGACAAATAGATCTCGACTTCACTTTCTACTAATTTGTTAATGTATCTGTTGGTTGTATCCTTTACAGGGATCTTACTTTTTTGGGATATGCTATCGCATGAATGCAACAAAATTAAGCACAGGAGCAGGGAGTTAATTTCTTTTGACATTAGTAGCAATATAAAAAGCTACTTAGGAAGTAGCCTTCTAAAATTTTTTATTGTGCAGGCCATATATGTGTCCAGTACCTTATAGTTGGATAGACGTTAAGGGCACCTCGAAAGACAACGAATCCGCTGTCTTTATTCTCCAGCATAATAAGATCCCCATTCTCAATACTATCTATAAAGCTGCTTCTCTCTGGATGTTTGGCAAACAAAGAAGTATAAGGGGAAATTTCAGCTAATGAATCCAAATACCGATTGTCGACTGCGGCTTGTATGTTCTCGCGGTAGGTGGCTACATCTTCTTCAGCGGTATATAACGTATCTACATAAGAATGATCCCATTGTACTGCATCATCCAAGTAGTGATATTTAGGGCCATTGGCGTAATCAGCTTTTCTACACTCGTTTTTGAAGTCTAGACAATTACTGATTAAAACTTTTCTGGTCCTTGCAAAAAACTCCTCGCCTATGATCTGATAAAGTTTACCGTCATTCATTTCATCGCTATTAGTGCAAGAAATTAAGAAGCTCGGAAAAAGCAATAAGATTAAATATTTTTTCATATAACTGTGTTTGACTAAAGATATCAGATATATTCTAAGATAAAAATGCGGGAAATACGGTATTTTTAAATTACTACATATTTAAATATATGATATACAGAAGTAGCTGAATAAAATATTGAAAGCATAACCTGTGCAGCTTTATTTCATTAATTACCTCGGTTTATTACCAACCAAGTTGAATTATGGGATATGAAAATGTAAAACAGAGTATTCTAATGTAATTTCCCAGTCTAAATGTTTTAAAATTGCCAATCAATGAGACTTTTTTTCACTGCTGCTATTGTGTTTAATTTCACTTCCTGTACGAATTCCACGATTGATCCGAGTTTTCCGATAGACAGCTCCTTAACTGTAAAAGAACAAGAAATAAAATATCCGATTGCTTTTTTAGAAATTATACCTGTGGAAAAGGGTAGAAAAGCTTTTGGGGGGGATTGGATTCTTGCCGGGTATATAAAGAATATGGGGTCCATTCCTTATAAGAACATAGAAATAACACTTAGTTTTTTTAATATCGCTGGAGAATCGATCAGTATGCTAAAGGAGGTAGTCGATGTCAATATTTCTCCTGGGGACACTGTTCATTACAACATAAGAAAACGGGGTCCAACGGGGGCCGAACAAGTATCGGCAACAATTACATCTGCCGTTCCATTTGTAATTCAATAAAATAGTTGGGCATCAAAACTTGTGCGGAATGACATAAAATAATAGAAATACAGTAACCCTACGGGAGTTTGTGCAAAAACCGACTTCCACTTTCTATAAGATACTTTATATGCGACCCGCAGCAATTCTAAGGCTGTTAATTTTGAATAAATTGCGGTTCAAATAAATGGTTGTGAAAATTTCATATCGCCAGAGGGCTTTAATTTTTGTCTCAAAGAGACTGATGGTAGCATTTATAGAGACCCTAAGGTCACTTAATCTTCGTTTCAATTCATCTCTGCCCAAAATTGAGACCATCCTACTAAGGTTATAAACCATCATCAGCATATTTACTTCCGACATCACATTACATTTCCCTCGTAACAACGTGAAAGTGAAACCCCACTGCCTTTTTAATAGGGTCTGTAAACTAAACTGTGTCAAAATATTATTTTGAACTAAAAAAGAGGCGGTACGGCTAAATTTAAAAGAGCAAGGACCGCCTCTTTTTTTTGCTTGTGTCAGAGAGCTGTTTT
>JACDDG010000319.1 GCA_013817115.1 Parachlamydiaceae bacterium
CATATTATAATATTGGGTCATTTTTGATCGCTTAATCCCGGGGCTTGTCAAAGCCAAAAATCCAAGATTTGAACGCTCTTCGGTATAAATGTTAAACACAGTAATTTATATGTCCTTGTTCAAAACTACTGGCGAGGATACCTAAGAAACTTGTCTTTTGAAAAAAAAGCAAATAAAAAACTTTAAGGCTCTGAGGCAGTAGTGAGGAAGAAAAAGAGGCCTTTGTCCCCTGGCAGCTCATTATTAGCCACATTTTTTCCGAAGAATTGTCCTCAGTTTAGAAGGGCCGTTTTCTTGAAAAGGGTAATAGAGAGCCACCAGTGGCAGAGCCTGGCAGGCTATGTTTTTAAATGCATATTTGAAATAAGATGAGGGGAAAACTATGAATTGGAATGATACCTCTGGCAGCACTACGATTACTATTTTTTTCAGCTTTGGTTTAGGCTTTTGTAAGTAAAAACACTCACCACGCTACTAAGTGTTTATTTTACAACAATTAATGTTGCAGAGAAATTTGTATTAATATATAATAGTGTGTATACAACACTAAGTTGCACGACAAGCTTACTCGCTCTGTAGAACTTAAGTTAAGCCGGTTCAGTGAACCTAAAGAACTTCACTGGAGATCATAAAATTTTATGAGTCGATTTAATTTGGTAGCCAAAAAATAAATAGGAGATAATTTATGAGAAATACGATACTTTTTTTGTTCTTAATATCAACGTTTAGTTTCTCGCAAACGAATGCAGGATTAGGACAATTTGCAAATCATTCTGATCTTGTTTTTAATGATTTTCTTGATAATGGGACACCGTATCGAGAAATGCTTGATGCAGGTCAATACGTTCCCCTTCACCTAGAAAATAGTGTTCTTTCTACTGTGGACGGAAGTTTAAAGATAATTTTTCATGAAAATGTTTTTAAATATTCGGGATTAAATTTAGGGGGTAATGTTTGGCTTGAATCGGAGTTTCCATATCTTGGTAAAACAAAAATTTTCTATGCAGCCTATAGTGCTTTTTCAAGCGGACCTGAAATTTCAATAATCATAGCTGAAGATGGCACTATTCAAATTGAACCTCACAAGTATATTGAAGAAATGGTTCATCCTTCAACAACAGCCCCTAAGGATAATCAGATAGTTCAATGGTTCACGACTTATTCTAGCGATTAAATTAATCATAACTTTTATCTCATTTATTAAATTAATAAATATATTATGGGGATTAGAATGGATCGCGCAACTTTGACTTAATCGCCCAATGACAACTTAATCCTGATTAAATATTTGATTTAAAATAAATCAAATTAAGTTATACCGAAGAGCATAAAAAGCATAAAACCAAGGGAGATAATTTTTATGAAAATGAACTCAATGATTATAAGAAAAGCCGGTCCAGCCGAAAATTTTGAATTAATGGAAGTAGAAAAACCTGTCCTATGCGCGGGACATCTGCTCATTGAAATGCGAGCGACCAGTGTAAATCCAATTGACACAAAGGTTCGAGGGAAGCAACTACCATTCTCTCCAGATTACCCTGCTATCTTACATGTAGACTTTGCGGGAATTGTAGTCGAAGTTTCCTCTGATGTGCCTTATTTTAAGGTTGGAGATTATGTATATGGTGCAGGGGGAGGGATTAAGGGGACTCTTGGTGGTGCACTGGCTCAGTATCTACTTGTAGATGCTCATTTAGCAGCACCTATGCCTGAAAATCTATCTTTTATCGAGGCAGCCACGTTACCCTTGGTCTCTATTACCGCTTGGGAAGCTTTGGTGGATAAATTACTTGTCCGCCCAGGAAATACCTTATTGATACATGGGGGGCTAGGCGGGGTTGGGCATATTGCGGCACAGTTAGGCAAACATCTTGGAGCTATTGTTCACACGACAATTTCAAATGATGAGGACATTGAAACCTCCAAAAACTAGGTGCTGAACGGGTGATCAATTACCAAAAAACCACAGTTACAGAATATGTTAACGCCTTTACAGATGGCAAGGGGTTTGATGTCATATTCGATACCGTAGGAGGCAATAATTTGGAAAAATCATTCCAAGCGGCTAGATTGAATGGGTCTATAGCATGTATTGCGACAGGGGGTAATCACGACCTTACTCTAATGTATTCTAAAGGGCTAAGCTTGCATTCGGTATTAATGCTAATACCATTGATAACAGGAAAAGGCAGAGAACACTATGGAAAAATTTTGGTCGAAATAAAAAAACTTGTCGAAGCCGGCGAACTCAAGCCCTTAATTCACGATAAAATATTTAATTGGAAAGATATTGCCCAAGCCCATACGCTTGTAGAAAGTGGGCAGCAGCGGGGGAAAGTCGCTATAACTATAGAATAAATATACAAAATTATTTAAGGGGAGTATTAAAATGGTCGCCACTAAATTTTTCACTTTACAGGCTATAATAGGAGCTCTCTTTACATATGGAATGTTTCAAAATAGTAGGGCTATCGGTGTCGAGCCTTACCCGAAGTCTTCCATCAATCTTACGATACACGATAAAAAATATGAGGACCAAAAGAAACCTGAAACATTACATTCTCTGAAAAAAACAAGGCCCCCTGAAAAAACAGGAGAAGACTCGATGGCTACTCTCAAATACCTCTATAAAATATTTTCTTCCAGCGATTGGGAACAAAGCCAAAAAGATAAAAATCTCCCTACTGCAGCAGAAGATCACCCTTTTATCCATCTCGCGACTTTTGAGCAGCTCGACCGAATTATCAACAAGTATTGGTCTGGTAAATCTGATTTTGTCATTTTAGAAATCGAGACAAAAAAATTACCAGGCGATCTAGTTTTTGAGGCAAATCCCGGCGGAGAAAACAAATATTACCACCTTTACAACGCATCTATCCCTACAGATGCGATTAGTACAATTCTCAATTACGAAAAACCTTAAAGAAGCGAGTAATAGAATAATTAAAAAACCAAAACCACAACTTATTACCTAGTTTATTAAAACTAAATAATAACGTTGTGGTTATGCATAAAACGATGGAAGAGGTAGGATTCGAACCCACGGACCCCGTGAAGGGCCTTCTGTTTTCAAGACAGACGCATTCGGCCACTCTGCCACTCTTCCTTAAGACGATAACAGCATATTAACGCATCTATAAAATTAACGCAAGCATTTTTTCTGAAAAAAACACTCTCATTTTCTACCCTAATTTCCCCTCATTTTCTCTCTCTTTCTCACAAAAATTCCCTCGCCTACACTACAATAAAATATTAAAAAATAATGTTATGCTAATTTATTAATTTCTGTGATAATAAAACTAAAGGAGAGTCCACTAGGCGCTTTATAAACTAAATATACCTTCGAGGGCTTATGAAAACAAGACATCGCCAAACTCAATCATCTACTTCCTCACCAACAGTGATGGAAGCGATAGAAACGCTATCAACAATTGCTAACTATGATGTTGAAAGGAGCACAGAACATTCCCAAACAGAACATTCCCATGTTAATCCTCCGGACCAGCAAAAACAAATACAACGGCTTGACTTATCAAAAGGAAATGGAAAATTTAAAAAAATTTTAACAGTCATCTTGAGTTATTTAAAAAACTTTTACAAGAACGAATATAGTTATTTAACTGACCCGCAAACCTTAGAGG
>JACDDG010000320.1 GCA_013817115.1 Parachlamydiaceae bacterium
GGTAGGGGGAATTGTTAATAGCCCCGGGTGCAGCGATAGCGGAACCCGGGGTTTGGATCATTACAAAACGTGCGCCCTGGTAGGGGCGCCAGAAGCCACCAAAGTACGTAGCCACCGCTGTAAGCTTTTCCACAAGTCGCTTTATCACGAGTTAGACTCTCTTCCATAGTTGTAAGCTACAAAAAAAAGTAAGGCAGCACATCACTTTCACAATTCGCACAAATAAAGGTGCATTTTTTTCTTTTTTGCTCATTTCCTAGCCTTCTTGAAGTTGTAAACAACGTGTCAAGAAAGTAGGGTTCCGTTTTTATCTTACTGTGATCTTTTCATTAGAAAGTAATCACAGCCAATCGGGCTTATCTAAAGTAGGGACAAATTCATCGCTGTTCCTTTAGAGTTCGCGATTACTTTCAGCTCCAGCTTCATTAAGGCGTTATTTCATCCTTAAATCCGAACCTCTGCCAATTTTTAACTTTTTTTATATTGGCCACTGTAAGGCGGCCTTGAAGCCACCTTCCGCTGATATGTGTAATTTTAGATTCACCGATCCAGTACACCATGTCGATTAAATTGTCGGGTTTAGCGTACATGGTGTACTAGTACTACGATCGATAAGTTCGCTTAAGCGAACTTATCGATCGTAGTACTAGGCTTCGTCCCCTAGAAATAAACAATGAAAGTCCTTTTTAAATTCTTCAATAGTTATACTCCTTGATTAAAACCAGAAAAATCAGGAAAAGATTGAAAATTCTGATAAAAGTTTAGATTAACATTGAACATTGTCTTAATAATACAGCATATTACATCTTGGGTTATGGATCCAAGTACAGAGTTTTTATCGTTAAAACCTTTCAACATCATTAAACTTACAGGCTTCATCTTTTCGATGGAAACCTGATTTATGTAGCTATTTGCAATAGGTTTTACAACAGAAAGAATAAAATCCTCTGGTTCCATATTAATATTTTTTTCTTCAACATATTTGATCATTGGATTAAAAACCACCTTTACAAAATCTGGACTAGCAGGATAATTTTTGTTTTCAGTTTCAATTGTTTTAAGTGAGTTAAGAATAAGTAAAACTTTAACTTTACTCTCTATTTTAGGATGCTGCATTTTATAATTAATTATTTTATCATTAGCCCATTTAATTTTTTCCGCAAGAAAATTGTACTGAGATAGTTTGTATTCGCAATGCGCTTTAACATCGTTAGTTACAAGAATACCGTCCATTTCTATCCAGAAGCCGTTTTGACTTCGTGATGAGCCTTGGCTATATAGTATTTTCGGTTCAAAATCAGAAACATTATTTAAACTAACACCACTTAAATTCATCATATAACACCACCTTTATTTAGTTTTTCTTTATCACATCATTTTAATTCATAAAACAAGAAAAAAGCAATATTATTTTTAGCAGGTGATTTTTTTTCATTTAACTTTCTACATGTCAAGACGTGGAAATTTCAATGAGCTTGCGTTCTTAAAAAATGAAAAATCAATCCTGAGTTCCAATAAGAACGACAGGTCGCTCTCCCCTCTATACCGAAGAGCGTTACAATTTTGGTTTTGGCAAAGAGAAAGCTCCACGATTAAGCGATAAAAAACGACCCATATTATAATATTGGGTCGTTTTTTGACCCCTTAATCCCGGGGCTTTCCCAAAGCCAAAAATCCAAAATTGGAACGCTCTTCGGTATAATTGTATTTGTAATTAAGACCCGGGCTGTCCCTTTTGGGATTCAGGGCGGTATGTTAGCTCTATCATTTTTGCAATAATTAAATTATGTATATCTTGCGTGACATTGTTAATCCACGAATCTGCATGTTCTCGTGAAAGCATTAATAATTTTCTCCTCTCCCAAAGATTAATGAAAATTTCACTTTTTAGACGACTGATTAATGGAGAAATAAAATCAGTTTTAACACTGGGACAATTAATTATAAATTTGTTCTTCTCAACAATTTGAATTAAAGGATTGATAATATCAGAAATCAGCTCAAGATCATTTTTTTGACTTGTTAATACTATTATTAAAGACTTTAGGCCCTTGACAATGTCTACTTCAACAAAACCAGATTCAAACTGCATCAGTTTAAAATGTGAATTCTGACATAAAGAATTTAGTTGAGTTATCCGGTGCCTTAACAGTGAATCAAGGTCCGCACCAAATTCTTTATTTTTTGTCTGTAGAAAAAAATCGGTATATTTTATGTGATTTTTAGGATTTAATCGATTACGCAGTACTAAATCTAAATTTTTCTCAAGTGGAATAATTTTTTGATTGCCACTGGTAAGCTCTGAATAAACAATATTTAAAGATTGCATGCAACACTCCTTAAGTTACTTTGACGTCCTTATTTTAACATAGAACAAGCAGAATTGCAACCTTTTATGATTATATTAAAATAATAAATTGCATTTTTAATTATTTAAACATAACATCGCTATATTATTAATAATAACGCGGTTTATCAAGTTTACCATAAATATTACTTTACTTTCATAAGTCAGAGCGTTGTTACAAACCCTTTTACCTCCGGGAAAAACTCTACTAGTCCCTGTTGCCAAGGATAACAAGTCACATGATCAAACTTTTTCATAAAACGATCCTGACTTAAGACAACAGCTTCACAATCTTCCATAGCAGAAGTTAATTTGAAAAAAGAATTGAAATCGCGCTTATCAATAGTATCTGTGCTTTTAATTTCAACGCATAGCAATCGCTTCCCTGGCCTTTCTACCACAAGATCTACTTCTACATCACTCGCTGTCCGAATGAAAGAAAATCTATAATCGGGCTGAAAGTAACTAGCTAGACGAATAAATTCTAATAAGACGAAATGTTCAAATGCATTTCCATAATCTGATGTTTTTGGTAATAAAGGAACCGAAAGTTTTCGGGATAAAGCCCGAACGATGCCCGTATCAAAAAAATAAAACTTTGGTTTTCCCACTAATCTTTTTCTAAAAGAATTGTGAAAAGGCTCTAAGAAAAATCCAATCATCGTGTCTTCCAGAACACAAAAATATTCCTTAATTGTTTTATCGTCTACACCGACATCCCGAGCAATATTTGCATAATTTATGATTTTTCCATTTACTTGGGAAGCTACTTCCAAAAAACGACGAAATGGAGGCAGTTTTCTAATCACCTGCTCATTCCATATTTCTTCCTTCAAATATGTATCTCCATAAGCACGTAAAAACTCTTCCTTTTCGGAACTCTCATCAAATTTAAAAATTTTAGGCAACGTCCCCCATCGCAAAGCGTTTTCCAAATCAAATTGTTCTTTCAACTCAAAACATGAAAGTGGGTATAAATGATAAACAAAAGCCCGACCGGCAAGTAAATTTGCTCCCCCATGCTTCAGCTTTCGTGCACTAGACCCTGTTAAAATAAACACTTTATCGGTCTCTTCAATTAAACGATGCACCTCGTCGAGTAACGCGGGTACCTTTTGAATTTCATCAATAATAACATGCGTTACTTCACCCGAAAGACCTTTGACAATCGGATAGAGCTCACTAGGATTGCGAAAAAAACGATCTTCTAAACTCGAATCCAAAAGATCTAAAGAAAGTGTTTTTTTTTGATTGAACCTTTCTTTAAGCAGAGTACTTTTTCCAGTAC
>JACDDG010000012.1 GCA_013817115.1 Parachlamydiaceae bacterium
GAAATTGTTGGCTCTGGATTCATTCCAGAAGAGTATCATGGAGACAACACAAATGGAACTAAAAAATTAAAAATTTTCAGATGCCAATGGCGAAGGAGGGGGTATCTGAACTGTTACCTTATTTCTTTATTGTGCTCCTTGATAAAATTTGTGCACTCAATTTTAGTAAGAGGTTTATTTGGTTCAAGATTTGGTTATGGTTGTGTTTGAGGGTGTTCCGCTTCATCAGCAGAACCTTTTTGTTTCATCCAAATTGGTCTGTTTGAATTTTCAACAGGCTGTTTATCGCTAATAGATGTTTGGGCAGGTTGAACTTTTTGTAACACATTAGATTGATTTTTAGTAGTAGATTTATTTTGAGTTTGGTCCGAAATATTTGCATTACTTGAATCTTTCATTGTATTATAAATATTTCGCATTAAATCTAAATTTTTATTTTTTTCTAGGTGACGAGTTTTTTTTGTTTCAGCATCATCTTCTTTAGATTTGTACTCTGCTGTGGGGGTGCTGGTTTTTGGTGTCCCATCTGTACTGGTTTTTGTTTTACTAGCTTTAAAACCGTCCTTATCAGACTGAAAATTTATCGCTGTTACGATGTAATTTCTTGTCGGTTTGTTTTCTGTCGGAGCTTTTACGGCCCCTAGCCCTAAGTTCACAGCAATTTTAATTACTTTCTCTGCATTGTCCCCGTAATGCTTTAAAAAGGCTTCTTTTTGTTTTTCAGAATCTTCGGGTTTAAAAGTTATGGCTATCGTGTAATTTTTATCACCCACAGTAATTTTTTTAGTAAATGTCAAGTTGTTATTGTCAATAGATGTAAATCCACTTTTTGAAATAGTAGATTCGCTAGTTGAAACTTGTATTTGACCTGGGGGAGAAGTAGGATCCATGAAAACCTCCTTGATTGAACTTAACAACAGATGATAACCCTATTATATATTAATATTTTTTATTAGCAAATATGCTTATTTTAAATCCGATTATTTTAAAAGAAGTTTATAAGGTTTGATTCAAAGGTGTTAATCCGGGTCTGCGAAAAACAAATTGAGAAAATTGAAATTTTATTTCTTTAATAAAAAATAATTAAAATGATAAACATAAGTATAAGGGGTGTGGACTGCAGATTCAGAATTTTTTTTTATAAATTAATGAAGCTGCATAAATTAATGCAGCGCAAATAAAGCGCGCATTGCATATACGATGCTATAATCTAGCTAGCTTTAAATTTGGTGGTCACAATATAACATTAAGGAGATTTTTATGAATAAAACATTATTAGCAAAATTATCTTTAACAGCAGCGCTCACAGCTGTAACTTTTTTCCCTATTATCACACTTTCTGCTCGAGAATCAGGTGGTGGTTATCATGGCGGCAGTAGCCATACCAATTATAATCATAATTATAATTCAAATACTGGTAATCATGGGAATTATGGCAATCATCGGGAGCAAAATTATAATCACGGCGGGTACGGAGGGTATAATGGCGGATATGGAGGATATGGCGGAGTTGTAAATCCTTATCCTGAGCCAGGTTCTCAGCCAGGAATGACTGATGATAGCAATGATCTTTATCAGTCATATTTACGGCATAACAATACCGGTTATTAAATTTATTAGTGGTAGTAGTATTGATTGGTTAGTGCTTATAGTAGTTTTTAATTGGTTGATTTTATCACAAGAATAGTTGATGTAAATGAAAATTAAATATTTAAGGATATAGCCCCATGTTTGAATTGTAAAAAAGTTAAAATCTTCAAAGGTGCATAAAAAAATAAATTAAAGTTAGGGCACAGATGATTGTGCAATAATTTTATCTCTAATTATGCAAATGAAATATAAATTAGTTTAGGAGAATATCTATGAATAAGACTTTATTAGCAAAATTAACCTTGACTGCAGCACTCACAGCTGTAACTTTCTTGCCTATAATCACTCTCTCTGCTCAACAATCAGGTGTTTATCAAGATAATCGGAACTATAATGCAAATTATGGTAATTATGGAGATTATGGTTACCCTAATCAAAATTATAATTATGGTGGATACGGCGGCTACGGCGGTGGATATAATGACGGCTACGGAGGATATGGAGGAGGGGTAGTAAATCCCTACCCAGCACCGGGCTCTGGCCCGGGAATGATGGATGATAGCAGTGCTCTCTATCACTCATATTTGGAAGACAATATCGATTACGGAAGGTATCCAGCACGGGACTCTGGCCCGGGAATGAGGGATGATAGCAGCGCTCTCTATCACTCATATTTGGAAGATAACGATTATTAAATTAGTGTGTTTGCGATAAGATTGATTGTTTTTCAAGTCTTATCGTGATTCCAAAATTTGTAACCACACAAATGTAGCTTCTCATTTCAATGAAAAGCTACATTTGCCTTGCAAAAAAAAGGCTCAAGTTAGTACATTAGGGTTATATTTTTCTAGGCATATCTTTGTCTAAAAATAAACAATTAACTTGGGACCAGAAATGTTTAAGACTATTTGCTATTCTTTATTGTTTATAATTGCTTCGAGCTCTTTTTGCGGTTGTTATCGGATGCCAAGCGAAGATGATTACTCGCTTGTCCCAACTACAAATAACGCGGGGATTCAAAAACAGCGTCAAGATAATTCCCTGATGCCCAAAATGTCTTATTAATAAGCGATAACGAGTATGAACCTAAGGAGAAACCATGAATCGTCAACCCGAAGCAGATATCGGCTTAATTGGTCTAGCTGTGATGGGCCAAAATCTTGCTCTTAACATGAACGATCATGGTTTTAAAGTGGCAGTTTTTAATCGAACTACATCCAAAGTGGACGATTTTCTTGAAGGACCTGCAAAAGGAACTCAGATTATCGGAACTCACTCTATTGAAGAGTTCATTAACACCTTGAAGCAGCCGCGTCGTATCATGATGATGGTAAAAGCCGGAGCCCCCGTAGACGAATTCATTCAGCATTGTTTGCCGTACTTATCTCCCGGAGATATTTTAATCGATGGGGGTAACAGTTTATTCACTGACACGACTCGCCGCACTCAACAACTCAAGGCCATGGGATTAATTTTCATCGGAACGGGAATTTCTGGAGGAGAAGAGGGCGCTAGAAATGGTCCTTCAATAATGCCCGGAGGAAATCCCGACGGATGGCCACATGTAAAAGATGTTTTTCAAGGAATTGCAGCTAAAGTCGATAACAATGAGCCCTGTTGTGATTGGGTCGGAGATGAAGGCGCCGGTCATTATGTTAAAATGATTCATAACGGAATCGAATACGGTGACATGCAGTTAATTTGTGAAGCTTATGATCTACTTAAAACAGGTCTAGGACTTTCAGCTCCGGAATTACATGATATTTTTGCAGAATGGAATCAGAAAGAACTCAATAGTTATCTTATCGAAATAACTTCGCATATTTTTGCATGTATGGATACTGATGGAACTCCAATGGTTGATAAAATTTTGGATGTTGCAGGTCAAAAAGGTACTGGGAAATGGACAGTGATCGATGGCTTGGATTTAGGTATTCCTCTAACACTCATTAGTGAGGCGGTTTTTGCGCGTAGCTTATCATTCATTAAAGATGAACGAATGGCTGCAAGTAAAATTTTAAAAGGACCGAAACCTTCTTATCAAGGGAACAAGCAGGAATTAATCGATAGCATACGCCATGCGCTATTTGCTTCGAAAATGATTAGCTATGCCCAAGGGTTCATGCTCATGCAGGCGGCAGCCAAAGAATACAAGTGGAAGCTCAATTATGGCGCAATTGCTATGATGTGGCGTGGAGGATGTATTATCCGCAGCAGCTTCTTGGGTGAAATCAAAATAGCCTTTGATCGCAACGAAAAATTGCAGAATCTTTTGCTCGATGAATACTTTAGCGCACAAATCAATGACGTGCAATCCGGTTGGCGCAAAGCAGTAGCAGCTGCTGCTGAAATGGGTATACCTACACCTTGCTTCAGTACAGCCTTGGCATTTTATGATGGTTATCGGACAGGAAGGCTGCCGGCTAATTTGCTGCAAGCGCAGCGAGACTATTTTGGTGCTCACACCTATGAGCGCATCGATCGGCCACGTGGAGAATTCCACCATACTAACTGGACAGGAACCGGTGGAAAAGTAAGTTCGACGGCTTATTGGGCTTAGATGAATTAATTCAGATTACAAAAGATAGCCTTGGAAGATGGAATATTATTGTTTTGTTCTGCAATCGAATGTTTCAGTCGATAGTGCTTGGGATACTTTCAATCAAGCGGGTTTTCAACTGCTTTATAGTAGTGAAGAGCCCAATAGCGAGAAGTTGATCTACGGCTATCCGCCTATTGGAGTTTCGACAACAAATCTGCTGCAGGACTATCGTGAGTTAGCTTCATTTCACACCGTGCAATTTGATCAGATAGATTGGCATGATCAATGGGGAAGTGAAAACTCCTCTTTATTTATCGATTTAAAAGAGTATTCTCCGAATAATGAAAATGGATTTTTAATGGCTCCTGGGCCAGGATTCGGAGATCTTTCTCATCCAACAACAAGATTGGCCCTAAAGATGATGGCCCCATTAGTCCGCGGCAAATATGTGATTGATTTAGGGTGTGGCAGTGGAGTTTTGAGTCTTGCAGCTATCAAATTAGGTGCAGAGGGTGTCTGTGGCATAGACATTGATGCTGATGCTTTGAAACACGCCAAAGAGAATGCTCTATTAAATGAGCTGGAGAATAAAATCAGTTTTCATTTGCCTGGTGAGGTTTTGGCAATACCTGCAAATGTTCCTGTTCTATTGGTGATGAACATGATTTACAAGGAACAAGAGCAGGCGTGGAATTCATTGCCGGAAGTCCATGCCTTAAAAATGGATTGCATCACTTCAGGAGTCTTGAAACAGCATCAAAAGCTATACCTTTCACTATGTGAAAAGCGCAGTTGGCAACTTGTTGACAGTCGTATAGAAGACAAATGGTGCGGCTTTCATTTTAAGGTCATCGGTGTCGAACTTCGATAACGCATTTTTTTATAGCAAGTTCATCTATTAGAGTCGAGAGTCTCTCTTGATTTTCTTTATCTAAATTAGCGTCCCATTCATCTAATAGTAAAACATCAGCTTCAACTTGGAGTAAAATTTCGGATAGTAAATGCTTTAAGGATTCTCCGGTGGAATGTCGATTAGCTTCTCCCGAAAAAGTCAGTTGGCTTTGCGTAGGGAGGAAAAAGGCTTGATTTGATAACTTTTCTTTAATAAGCATAAGAGCTGTAGATTTTCCACACCCATTGTCTCCGCGTAAAGTCAGACGGCAGGAAGAAGATGTCTTACCTATAAGAGAATCAAATGATGCAGATACAGGCATCAGTGTTTCATTCGTCATCTGTGAACAAGGAGAAGGGGTGATGTGTTCGGAAATTGAAATTTTTGGCCATTGTACTTTTGCTTTCATGAATTCGGCAGGGTAAGTTGCAGGTTCGATAGCATTATAAATTGTTTTTAACTTGCCAAGATGCATAGGCCAGCGAAACATAAGTGAAAGGGTTTGGTACGTGTAAGAAAGGTTCATAAATAGCAAAGGTAGAATCACGATAAAGGATGCCAGTTCAACCGGGTTATTGCGATGCAGTATAACAAAATAGATGACGACAAGCAGCGAAGGGATTGAGGTAATGAAACTAACTACAATGGCTAATATTTGATCAAAGCGTTCTAAGGCCACATTACTTTGCATACAGATTTTAACGCGATTTTGAGTTTTTTCTTTCCAAAGTTCAAAGTTGTATTCGTTGCCAAGCAGGACATTGTCCCAAGCCCCTAACAATGATTGAGAAAGCTCAATTCGGGCCTTTAAGGCTTTTTGCGTCATCATTTGTTGTCTTTTTCTCTTTAATTTCATGACGATAAAGACGCATGTAAGGCTGATGCCGTAAGTCAAGCTAAATAATGGCTCTAAGATGATTGAAAGCGCTGCAACGTTTAAAAATACGCTTAAAACATATGTATAGAGGTCCCATGTATAGTCAATAAAGGTGTGAATCGCGGCAGGACCTTCAGAGGTTAATATGGAAATTTTTTGCTCTTTCAACTCTTTGTTGTTCCATTCAGCAATATTGTTTTTATTTGCCACAATAAAGTTTTCAATGAATGAGCGTTGTGCTTCCTGCTTACAAGTAATTTTAAGAATGTATGCGATGCAAAGTGGCACGTAGGAAAGTGCTAAGGAGCTAAGGCAAAGAACTAGATAGGGGGTAAAGTTTTCTCCTTGGGTAATTTGCTGCATGAGCAATACGAGCCAAATCGTCGATGAGGCTTCAAAAATTTGTTGGATTAATAAAATAATGAGGCAACCGATGGCCCATCGATTAACAAATAAACCGATAAATTGCTTACTTAGAATAAAAGAAAAAGTCCTATGCAAAAGGCCGATAGTATTCTCCTTACAGAAGTGGGTTATTTCTAGTCATACAATGACCCACTAAAGTTCGCAACATTCAAATTTAAAAAGTCGAGCTAGGGATTAAATGATCATATTTCCAACTATCAGGGAGAACACTGCCTAGATTAAAGTAGACCGTGAAACGATGTCGATCATTTTCAAAATGTTGATAAGAAAATTTGACTTGCCAAGCAGATTGCGGTTTACCAAGAAGGTCTATTCCGAATTCTGTGTAATCTGGTTGGTGATGTTTGCGATTCCATCCGTGACGCATTTGAAAGTCTAAGGCCCAAAGCGGGTGGAAGCGGTAAAAGCAATTAATGAGCAAAGTGTCGCGACGGTCGGAAAGCGTTGTTTTAGAAAGTTTTCTGGGAGATCGGTACGATTCAAGCATAAAATTAGTTGGATCTGCTTTTCGGAAGCAGAAAGAACTGCGATGGCGATATTCTGTGGTAATAGCTGCATTATCGCTAATCGTCATTTCAGAGCGAAGGTTGAAATGATCGAGAGTATTGTGTTCGAAATCCCATGCAGTGCCTAGAGAATACCTCAGTTTAGGTGTCGGGTAATAGGTTAGATCGCAATACGCTTTGGGAATAGTTTGCGTAAATGTCTTGGAACAGAAAAAAGCATTTGCATACAGATCTATTTTCATAGGCCTGAAAAGAAGATTTTTTTTATTTTTGAAGAAAAGATTCTGCTGCAAACCAAAGCGGAGCATATTAACTTGATAAAGCCCATCATCGATATCAAAAATAAAATGCTTTTTTGGTCTGGACGTGGGCATTGAATAAAATTCATAGCGTGCATAGGGGGCTATGGAATGTGTAAACAAGCTGTATTCTTTAAAAAAAGGAGCTCTCGCTTCCAACTTAAAATTAAGCATCGCTAAACAGTGATCTTTACTATGGTCAGGTAAATTACCATAGTAAATTACAGTACCTCCACATTCAGGGGTAACGATCAAAGAAGACGAAGTGTGAATAGGCCGGTATATTTGAGCTGAGTATTGAAAACGGCTTGAATCGTAGTCTGTATGGTGGCTTTGATTGGAGTATTTGTAGTTAAGGTATGAAGCTCTAAATGAATGGTTTGTAATAATTCCGGTGGATGCCAAATTAAAAGGTTTCACGCTTAAAGCGAAAGTTGGGAGTTCTTGTTTGAGACTTTGAAAATTATTAAGCCTCATTATTGCGGTGATATTGGCAATCCAGAGATTTTCCTGTCTTCGAATTTTTAATGCTGTGGCACCTACATATTCAAGGTCAAGACCACTGTCACGATAGTCTGTGGCCATATATTGATCACTGAGCTTATCGTAGGTCAATTTAAAGGTAATTTTATCGTCAATAAAAGATCTAGAATAATCTCCTTGAAACCGGTAGCGAAATCTTTCCTTTGGATTTTCTATAGAAGAATCGCGTGCAATATAATTGATAGATTCGAAAGTCTCTTTGCGGTCATCGGATTTATAATAGGATTCTAGACCGATGCCGGGGCCTCGGGTAACGCGATAATCAAACTTTAAAAAAGTTTTCCAGCCGTTCCAATCAAAGATCTGGTATAAAAATTCTACACGAGGGCCTTGTCGCCCACCCCAACGTGCAGAATAGCGCACTGGGGAGTCTAATATGTAATCTAAGTTGACTTTTAGGCAGGGGATCCATAACAAAGGAACATTGTAGTACTGAAATTTTAGGTGACTAGTGACGAGGTCGTGATTGGAATAAAGTGTTGCTTCATCTGCAGTGAGTTTCCATTCCATCGCACATGTTTCAGAAGTCGTCAAATAGCCATTTTGTATTGTGTAGCTGCCATTGGCATGTAAAATAATACGCTCACCGCCAAAAAACCAGGGTTCTACTGCAGTCTTGCCTTCGTCGATAATTCCAGTTTTTTCCAAGAAATCGTATTCTAGTCGTTTACCAACGAAAATGTAGTCTCCAAATTCGAAAAGAAGGTCCCCTTCCGCTTCGACTCTGCAAGTGGCTATACCGTTAGTTTCATTGCGGATATATTCTAAGTGTTTGGCCTGTAAGCGGATGCCATCAGATGTGATTAGTCCACCTTGATCAGTTCTTAAGGTTCCGTCAGAATATTCAGGGTAGCGTAATTGGACTGTGATTCCTTCAGGGAGAGCTGATTGTTCTTGTGCTCCGTTTAGCGGGAGGGGGGAGAAGAAATTGAGAAGAATAAGCTGTAAAAGGAAAAAGCAAATAGTGAGTGGCTTAATGATTGGCTTAAAGAGGCATGTGATTTTTTTACGCCATCCAAAAGAATATGAGGGAGAGGAAAAGGGTGAGAATTTCAGTTTATTGTCCAGGCAATGCATTAGCGTTTTCCCAGTAGCCGGTATTTTTATGTATTCTTGTCTGACTTCGGCGCGGCGGAGTTCAGGAATTTAAAATCGAATTTTTGAGTTTATTTTGATTAAAATCTCTTGCGATACTGGTAACATCTTACACCTTGGGGCTTTAATAGATCAAGAGTTGAAAAGGAGTTCATTTTGAGCAAATAATTTTTGGCAAATTTTTAAAGGGGAGTGCAGGAGCTTGTGGAAAGTGAAGGATAAGGGCGAAAATTAGTTTATGTTCAGTTATCAAAATTTTGAAAATCTTTTAGGATGCTTTTTATTGTTCGTTAGATTATAATTCAATTAATTAAATTTAACTTTGTAACTTTGGATATCAAATGAATGCACCTTCTTTTTATACATCTAAACAACAGCCTTTAACTTGGGGTCAGACGTTCCACAATATCGGAGCTAGCTGTCTCTACGTACCTTATTTTCATTCACATTATGATGAAATTGATGGATCTACTCTGGAATTAAGCCGCAGGGTTAAAATTGTTCCTTCTTTATGGGATCCGATTGCGCTGATCGCAAAGGCTATTTTAGCGGCGACTTTTTTTGTCCCAGTTGTTTGTTATTTACTATCCAGGATCTCGCCGACGCGTCTTAGCTTGCAAAGGTTCGATACACTTTACGGACAATTACCTTATGAGGAAAAAAAGTATTTAATTAATGAATTTATTAATCAGGATGTTTCAGAAATTATTCATTCACCTAATCTACTTCTTAAGATTGCTCATAGTTTTCGGTGCATTGAAAACGAAGTGCTAATTAAAAATCATCTTATTAAAAACGACCCTCAACTTCGCAAAATTTTTGACTATCCTGACTCAGAAATTTTAAAATTAATTAAGAAAGATGATTGTCAAAGTTTGCAAGCTATCCTAAATGATGGTTACGCACCGAATAATAAAGTATTTTATAGTAGCAACATATATGATGCGCCCAAAAGTCAAACACTATTACATCTCGCTATTCGCCATGGAAGTGTAAATGTCATTAAGGAGCTACTCAAGAGGCTTACAATTGAAGATATTAATGCAAAGAATATCGAAGGCCTTACATATTTGCATATTATTTCATGTCAAGATTTTGAGGATGAAGATGTCCGGGATGAATTAGTGAAGATTTTAATTGATAAAGGCGCTGACGCTAATATTGCTAATGATGAGGGAGAATTACCACTCCATAAGGCTGTAAAGCTTTGTTTTAATAGTCTAAAATATGGCCCTAGTATTAACTTTCTTCAGATTTTAGCTAAAAATACGATAAATATTAATTCAATTGACTCTAATGGCAAAACTGCTTTAACATATGCAGTGTCTCAATGTAATTTTAAATTAGTACAGTTTTTAATTAAAAAGGGTGCAGACGTAAATGTTAAACTTAATTTTAATGGCCGTTCTCTATTGCATTTTTCTGTACAAAGTCAATCCAATTCCAGAATTATGAAGTTATTGTTGCAACAATGTAACGATCTTCCTACTCAAATTAATGTTCAAGATGAGAATGGGTGGACACCTCTCCATCATGCAACCTTTAATTTAAATGTCGAAATGGTAAAATTGCTCACTGATTATGAAGCTAATGCTAACATGCTTTCGTTTTATTTTGAAAAGCCTAAGAAGTTGGCCCAGGAACAAAAAGAAAAACATATGGAGTGGCATTGGAGGGTTTCTAATAACCTCAATAAATGCGAAGAAATTATTAATTTTTTAGATCAAGAAGAAATCGGTGGGCCGCAATTAAGGCTATTATATAAAATTAAAGCAAAGGGGATTGACGAACCCAGTTTTCCAACACTTCCAAAGGAATTGCAAAGTTATATTATTGATTTAGCATTTGCTGTAAATAAAACGTAAAGTTATTTAAGTGAGACATCAATAAAATTAAGAATAAAGGATGCTAACGACAAAAGCTCTTAAGGCAAAGGACAATAACGACTCCAAAAGAGACCTTACAGACGTCTAATATCAACCTAAAGAGCAATAACAGTTGTCATTGGGTCCTTCGAGTGGTTATTGTCCTTTGTCTTTAAGGCGTTGCACCTTCTATCGTTATCTTCTAAAGTGTGGCCCTAATAAGAAGCCCTGCTAAAGCGTATTTGTTTTTGCTATTGCCATGTCTTATCGCTTCTAGAAGTACATTTATACCATTATTGTCTTGCTTTTTCGTTAATGCCTCAAAGGTTTCAATTAACAAACGTGATGTCTCATGCGGGGTTATCTGATAAGTAGATTTCTCGTCGTCAAGCTCCCAGGGGATAAGTGGTCTTAGCTGAATAAAATCTTCGCTCGCCTGTTGCTTTACCCAATTAGAAAGGTTATCCACATAAGGACCTTCTTCGCCCAGGCGAAAAAGAGCCAAATTACAATAATTTCGTACTAGTGGAGCTCCGGGACATTGCTGATATCTCTTAAGCAATTCAATTGCTTGGGAAGATTGGAGCTTTTCTAAAAGATCTATAGCACTAGGAATTAAATCGGTTTGTTGCTTATTAAAAATTAGTGCACAAATTTCTAAAAAATGTTTTTCCGGTAAATTTGCCGCTTCAGCCAATACAGACTCACGTAAACTTAATGAAATTTCAAGCTCTATTGATGACTCGTCAAATTGTTGTCTTCCAGATGGAACTGGCTTCCAATAATAAAATCCCTTCCCTCTAGATGTCGATTTAACAAAAACTAGATCTCTCGAATCTTTGATTAAGATTTCTTGTAGCGTTGGAAGGCATCTAACATCTTGTAGTTTTAACTGAGCAAGTGTTGCATTAGTCCGAATTGTGAAATCAGAAGATTGAAGAAGCCGTGAGAGCGTTTCTTCTGTTCCGGCTATATCTCCGAGAAGGTTTATCGCGTAAAGATCCCCTTGACAAGCAAGCTCTTTGATCCTCTCCAAAGCAAACGACCGCCCCATCGCATAGAGGGATTTTAATGCTGCCAATCTTACTACAGGTGAAAGGGCAGTTAGACTAATTTGATATAAGCGTTCTGCTGAGGCTTCGTCATTCAAGATACCTAAGGCTAAAGCACAGACTTCTTGCTGTGCATCAGAAGAATGTATACCCAGATTTCTTATTTTGGAAAGTAAATCATCTCTGCCACAGCGAGCACAACTTATTACAGCTTCGAGCCGAACCGCTTCTTGGGGATGGTTTAGAAGCTTTCTTAGCATTCGAAATGCTTCCGCATCATCTACCAGTGCAAAAAGTTGTGGAAATAAAGGTAGAAGTTCATTGTCTACTTTACCCATCAATGATTCAATTTGACAAGATGCTCTAGGAGATTTTTTAATTGCTAACTGATGTAATGCTTCAAGGCGGATAATTAGATAGTTAGAACGAAGTGCTTGCTGTAAGTAAATGTCAGCTTCATCATGTTGGCAACGTGCTAAAAAATTAAGGGACAAGAGTTGTAGCTGTGGTATGGAAGAGTTAATTCCTTTTGCTAAAATCGGAAGCGCTCTTTCATTCATGGCGATGCCGGCTCCAAAGATAGCCATACGCTGTACGTCAGGATCAGAACTGCGAGCTCCATGTTCCAATAGACTTAACCCTAATTGTTGCAAGAATTCAGTGTCATGATCTGCATTTTGGAAATGCTTGCAATACAGATCTAAAGCCGCGTCTACTTGTCCTTTATGGATAAGAAATAGTGCTTGTTTTGGGCATGAAGGTTTCTGGGCAGACCCTTCATAACAAGTTACCTCAATACTCAAAGATAAGATTAGGAATAAAAAAACCCCAGCAATAAGAGAAGGCTTTAAAGATATAATAGTAGTCAATGCAAATCCAAAGTTATAGAGTTAAATTTCTCAGTTTGTCAGTATTGAGTTGTCTTTGTCAATGAATTTTTGTGATCTTATTTTTTGCTAATGTTATTACCTCTTGAGGCTTATGACGGGGCATTCTTTCTCATTTGCCGAGCTAGTCGTTCAAACCTTTTTTTTGAGTTGCGCTTTATTCATCACGATTTTATGATCAGGACAAGTTTTATTTTACTAATAAATATATAATAAAAAATATTATACATATTGATTTAACCTTCAATGTGGAAGGCTCTTTCTTATGGTAAAGTTGTAAACTTATTGATAGCACTTTCAAATAAAATTTTTTAAAGGAATTTGCATGATATACTTAGGTAAACGTTATCCCTTTGGTTTTAAAGAATTTCGAGAAATCGTTTTTCAAAAGAAACCGTTTGCTATATGTCCCTTTGCAGCACAACGATTGGAAGAAACGCGATCATTTATAGAGGCTCTTTTAGCTGAAAATATCAAAGTTTATGGATTGACAACGGGATTTGCAGATCTTAGGCACCAATCCGTTGATCCCCATAGTGCGGCTCAGCTTTCTTGTAATTTAATCGAAAGTCATGATGCCGGAATAGGCGCCTCTTTGGATCCGGATGTAATTTTAGGCGCCATGGTAGTGCGAGCCTCGTCTCTAGCCAAAGGATATTCGGGATTTCAACTTCGCAGCCTTAATACACTTCTTGAGATGATTCAACACAATATTATTCCCATAATTCCAAAAACAGGTTCTTTGGGAGCAAGCGGAGACTTGGCTTTTCTTGCAAGGGTCGGTCGTGCGATGATGGGTGCTGAAGTCCCTGTTTGGCATCATGGGGTCTTAACAACGGCAGCTATTGCTTTTAAAAATACAGGAATTGAACCTTTTGAACCTCTTGCGAAAGAGGGGCTGGCGATGACCAATGGGACCTCTTTTATGATTTCAAGCATGGCTATTGCTTTTCTAAAGCAATTGCATGCTCTAGAGAACATTTTAGCGATGCAAGGACTATTTCTGAATAGCGTGGAGGCAATTGATGCTGCTTTTAATGATTGCATTCAGGGTGTGCGGAATCAATCAGGCCAGACGAAAATTGCGAAGGTCATTTCAAAACACTTTGTTAATTCTCCTTTTATTGATTTTACCGGTGTGCAAGATGACTATTGCATCCGATGTTTGCCGCAGTTACTTGGCTCGAAAATTGAGATTATTTTGGAGCAATATTCCAAAATTCAAAATGAGCTCAATGCTGTAACCGATAATCCACTTTTGTTTAAAGAAGATGAGATTAGTAGTGACGTTGATCCACGACGCATTTTTCAATTTAAAGGGGAAAATTGGGCTGTTTTGTCGGGTGGAAATTTTCATGGTGAAATTATTACAACAATTGCAGATGTCATTTGTGCTGCCAATGCTAAAATTGCTTTAACGTTGGAAAGACAAATCACATATATGTTGAATCCATTTCGAAATAAAAATCGTCTTCCGACCTACTTAATTCCTAATTCTGAGGAGGTGGGATTATCTTCAGGGTACATGATTACCCAATATACAGCCAATGCACTTGCTCAGAAAATCGCTCAGTTTGGAATACCGACATCTATATTTAATATCACAAGTGCTAATGAATCAGAAGATGTAGTCAGTTATGGTGCAACAGCTGTTGAGCGGTTGCTTCAGCAGGTTCAGCTTTTAAAAGAATTAAACACCATCTATCTTTGTGTAGCCTTGCAAGCTTATTCAATTGCACGACAAAAGAAAATAGCTGAGGGGAGTACAATTCCTTCTGAGTTGTTAGCGGAAAGGCTTTTTCAGGAGTCGGTTGCATTTAATGGGGAGACTTTTCCACATGTTATAGATGCAAGTTTTGATAAGAGATATGAAAAAGCACAAAAGTTTTTAGACACGGATTGTTTGCGGGAGATTATGGGTTTTCCGCTTGAGGCGTTGGTTCAGGATTCGCTTGAAGAATTGATTGTAGATTAATAAGAAGTTATATTTTGATGTCTTCAATTATTGTGGCTGCAGTGTTTTTTGAGCTTGCCTAAGGGCCATTTCATCTAAGTATAAGAGACAGGAAGCTTATGATTAAGCTTCCTGTCATCCAGACTTAAACTCAATTGTTATTTAACTTTACAACTGAAATGTAGGCTGTTAATCCTTCAGGTGAAGGTTGATTTAGTGTTAAATCCGAGCCACTTACATTTATTAACCGCAAAGTTACTGGTGTCAAACTAGCTGGAGCATTAATTATGCTAGCTTTGCTCACTAATTCATTCACCGAAGGCGTCTCTAGTGTCCTTGGAACCGTTAAATCAGTATAGGGTAAAATCACACCATTAACTTCTAACCGGAAATCATAAGGAGGAATAGCGTTACCTTGTATTGCAGATGTTACTCCAAAGTTAACTAAATATAATGTATCTGTTGATTCAGCTGGCAGAAAAATTGTATCACCAACTGGGGATAAAGTCAAACCTCCGGGTTGCGGAATATCAAGTCCATTTATTTGATTTACAATTGGACTTGAAAAACGAACAGGCCCAAAATTTGAAACAAAAATCGCTCCAGTACCTGTAGCTTCTAAAATATCATTTATCTGATTAGCTGTACCAGTTGCACCAGTTGCACCAGTTGCACCAGTTGCACCAGTTGCACCAGTTGCACCAGTTGCTCCCGTTGCACCCGTTGCACCAGTTGCACCAGTTGCTCCCGTTGCACCCGTTGCACCCGTTGCACCTGTTGCTCCCGTTGCGCCTGTAGGTCCTGCAGGGCCTCTTTTACCTCGCTCCCCTCTCTTTCCATGCTCTCCTTTACTGCCATGTTTCCCTTTAGAACCATGAACACCTTGAGGACCTTGTGGTCCGGTAGGCCCTGGGCACCCTCGTGGGCCTTGTGGCCCTTGTGAGCATTGGTTTGTAGAGTTTGGACAAGGTGAATCAGGACATGGACTTTTTCCCCAAACTTTCATTTCAAATAGATCTGAACCATTTAATGTGTCTGCTCCCTGGACACCAAAAGCATTTGTTACAAATAACACGCTACAAAGAAATAAAAATTTTCTCATAAGAACCCCCATTTTGTTTTTCCGGTTTAAAAAAATAATGAGGGAAAGAGGAATTTGAATCAAGCAAATTTTTAAATAAAAATTTACCCTTTTCTCATTTTTTCTCTATACCGAAGTGCGTCCAAATTTTGGATTTTTGGCTTTGAGAAAGCCCCGCGATTAAGCGATCAAAAATGCCCAATAT
>JACDDG010000321.1 GCA_013817115.1 Parachlamydiaceae bacterium
ACCTAGGGCGATGCCCTAGGCTATTATAAGTTAGCCCTACAGGCTAGAAGGCATTTTTAGCAAAAAAATAGGTTGATTCGTATGCCCGGTAGGATCGCAATAGGCATCAAGTTCGTTATATTTGAATCAAGAAATGGTTTCAAATAGAAATCCGCATAAAGTTGGACACAAATTAATTGGAAATTACACAAAAAATATTCCAGAATATATTTTGAAGGCTTATATATATATTGGATTAAGGGAAATTATTCCGAAGAGATCAAGATCTCTGGGGCTACAAAAAGATTATTTGGCTGTTGATAAATAGCTAAAAGATAAAAAAATCTTTTTGTAGCCCATTGCAAGCCTCAGCGCAGCTATGGGAACGAAGTAAAAGAGTAGTTGTTCCCATAAGGGAACCTCTTTTTATTCGCACAAGATGTCTAATTTTGACATAGCCGCGAATGCGCGACAGATCACCCACAAGTCATTGTGCAGTTGATATATGTGAGTTCATAAGCTGGAATCAAAATCAACATCGCCTTCAATATTATTTTTAAAAGAAAGATCCAATAATAGGTTCAATAAATGAAATCCTTTGTTGAAAACATTTCTTCTACGCTTTTTCATAACTTGATTTAAATCGATTGAATTTAGTTTAGATTGCTTTTTATTTGTGATAACTGTCCATTTAGAATCATAAGAGTCAATATTCTTCAAAGTTTTGCGAGTTTTTAGCAAATCATTAACAAACGGCACAATCTCGCTTTTACCCTTTTCATGACTGTAATGCAATGTTCTACCTAAATTAAATTCGCTTAAATTTAAAGGTAATTTTGTGCCTGGAAAAGTGACGAAATGATACGCTTCCAAGTTATGATGAGGAATTTCGCGAAAATCACATTTCCCTAATTTAAGAGCATGAAAAGTGTAAATTTGCTCGAAAACCCATTGAAACATAAGTGCATTACGATGATGTAAGGCAGAAAATTCTATTGAATCGTAGTTTTGTTGAAGATAATCCAGAGAGTCAATTATAAGAAGATGGTTCATAGCTTCCTCTAAAGGCTGCTGGATCGCTAAGTCTATGAGTTTATTATCTTGGGATATTTTTTTAAGTTCGCAAAAAATTTTGTCCCGATAATCCAAAACACTATTCCCCTTGTAATTCTGCATAACAGCTAATTTTTTATTAATAGCTATTTGCATTAAGTTTCCGGAAATTTCGTCGATATGAGATTGTAAATCTACTTTCATTTTTTTTAATTTATCGATGAAATTACAAGCCAGAGACGAGGTTTCTCCTTCAGCATCTCTATCGATTATTAAGCATTTAAGCGTATGTTCATATGACTCAAAAACAAAAGCACAAAGTTCACTTATTGATTTTCTATTTATTGAATCCTCCACTTCAACATTGCTCGAAACAATCCTTTCACAAAGATTTCTACTAAAAAGTGCCCATTTTAAAGGATTTGAATGATTTTCTTTTTCATTATGGTCACGAGATGCAATTGGGTAGCGTATTTGGATCATTGCACGACCATAATCCTTAATAAAACCCATTTGATCGGATTGAATGTTATAATCCGCGTATTTAGCCAAATGCAAAAGATTGTGATTTGTTTGAAAGTTCAACCCTTTTACAATAATGCTATGCTTGATATGTTGCTCGATAACCAAGTGAAAATCAAGACACATAAATGAAATGATGCTTCCTAGAGCATACAAATCTTGATTTGCAACTTTGCAAAAAAGATTTAAATTCAATGAAAGATAGTTAAGATGATCAAGCACTTCTTTGGCGCATTTTTTTGCTTTAATCAAATCATTTCCTTCTAAATCTTTTCTTTGTGATTTTAAATGCTTTTTGAGTTGATCTGAAAAAAGATGGTTGAAATCTAAGTTTTCTTGAGAAAATTTCGCAACCGAGAGGTGAAAAGAATGCTCCTGACCTAAATTTAAATCACTTACAGAAGGGATTTGAGATAAAGTTGACGTTAAGGCCGAGCCCTCTAAAGAAATCTTTTTAATACCAAGAATAGTTTGATTAGTTAATTCTAATTCATGATTGTTGGAGTTTATGTCTTTGTTCAGATTTTTAGGTAGATTTTGTTTTTTAGGTAGATTTTGTTTTTTAGGTAGATTTTGTTTTTTAGGTAGATTTTGTTTTTTTGATAAACATTGTTTTATGGGCACAAGATCTTTTGGGCTTGTAAATGCTGGTTTGAGTACGCCTAAAGGAGTGCAAGCTTGTGTAGTTGGTGCTGTCACATCGAAATTCTCTGAAGGCTCGTCATCGCAAGAAAGCCATTTGCCTGATGATTCGGGAGGCTTACTTAAAATATTAATTTTTTTAAATCTAATTAAAAGTTCGTTTATTTTTGCGCTTTGATTTTCAACATGATAGATTAAAAGTTTTGCTTTATCTATGGTTTTTTGAAAATTTTTACGTATGTCACTTACCTCAAGAACACTTGACTTTTTTTTATTTAGCGCTTCAGGATCATTCGATTTAATACTAAGACAAGTTATATCCTTTGATAACTGCATTACCAAAGTACAGTTTAACGCTTGAAGTCTTGAAAATTTTATCATCTGGATACCAGCTCTGTTCTCCCTCAATGAAAAAGTATTAATTAATTCGTTAAATTTAATTTCCGCAACAACCAAACCGTGTAACTCATTATTGAACGAATACAAAATCTGGAGAAAATCAATTAAAGCTTTATTTTTGGCCTGCAAATCTAAAGATTTGAGTCTTCCTTGTGTTTGTATAAATTCATGCTTTAGTTCTGAAATTTTATTCTTAGCATCATCGTTCAAATATATAAGTTTTTCTTTTGATGACTTTACTTTTTTTGATGTAGAATTTTGTTTTAGATTTCCAATGTTCCCAAACTTTATTTTAATACATTCCTCATAAATATCTGTACAGAATGAATTTAGAAATTCATTTATCAATTCTTCAATAAGTATATGGCGCTCGATCGACGACAAAATAAGTAACTTCTGTGCTAAAATGCTGTTTTCAAGTTTTGTTTTTTCAGATAATATATCGTTTAAAGAAGTATTAAATAGGTGACGTCCTTGTTTAGCAAGAAGAGGAAGGCAGATAAGCAGTAAGGTCAGAATTTGATTATTTTTGGCAAGAGTTGTAGGGAATGTAGTTATGGATGTCGTCGAAGAGCTTATTTCTAATTTATTTTCTATCTCGGTGTAGCCCTGAAAAAGGCTGTGAATTTTTTCTTTAAATAGAACGTTGTCATGGGTTTTAGCCTCTAAATTTGAATACAAAGCTAAAAAATCATCGATTTTGTCTATAGAAAAAGGGGGTTTATCTTTCAATGGCTTCAGTAACTGGATGAGAATAAATTCTTGCAACGTACAGTCATATTCAGCTTCTTTAACGATGCCCAATTCTTTAAATTTTAACAGATAATCAGCCACAAGCTTGCTTTCAAAGGCCATATTTTTTGAAATACTTGAGAAATTCTCTTGATTTGAGGCTTCTTTTATTTCAATCGGAATTTCAGTTTCATGAATTGGTTCGATTAAAAACGTAACCTCATGAGGCTTCGTTAATCCTGGCAAATTATGATTAATAGGTGTGATTGACTCATTATTTATGTTCATATTATCTG
>JACDDG010000322.1 GCA_013817115.1 Parachlamydiaceae bacterium
TGTATTGAGAATGTATTCTAGAATATATCAACTAATTTTGCCATAAAAATAAAAAAAATTATTTTTGTAAAGAAAAAGATGTGGGTAGAAGTATGGCTGCACCCGGGGCTATTAACAGTTCCCCCTGCCGGGGGATAGGAGCATCAATGACTTTTAACTTCTAATTTAGCCTTATATTAAGGATGTTCTATCCCCCGGTAGGGGGAACTGTTAATAGCCCCGGGTTCCGCTATCGCTGCACCCGGGGTTTAAATCATGACAAAACGTGCGCCCCGGTAGGGGCGCAAGAAAGCCGCCTAAGTGCGTAGCCACCGTTGTAAGCTTTCCACACGTTGCTTGATGCGAGCGGCAGAGCCTTAGCTGTGGACTACAAAAAAAATTTAGGGCAATGTTTCAGATGCATAACTTTTCAAAAAAAAAGATTATGGCCATAAAGGTTCAGAGAATGGCAAGGGCTTTTTTTTTATAAATCAGTTAATGGAGAATCGAGATGGCGAATGAATTGAATGCTTTTTTTACTAAGGTTTCTACAGACGAAGGTTTACAAAAGCAATTGTATACTACTAAGGAAGTCGCCGATGTGGCTACAATCGCAAGAGACCTGGGCTTTAACCTCAAAGGTGCTGACATCATACGTGCGCAGGCAGGGCGTATTTGGATGTTACCTCCCCAAGAATTAGAAATCGTAGCTTCCGGAGAAAAAGCCAAGTCAGGCGCACAGTGAGGACGTGGTGGAAAGGGGTACTTGGAAATGCGGGTTATTGGGTAAATGAGTTTTTAAAGTGGGGTTATAATGACTCGGCTTTTGATCAACAATTAGAAGCATTTTTGGCAAAAGTACAAAATGACGAAGTCTTGAAATCTGAATTGATTCTTGCTCTGAATTATATTGCTGTTGCAAATGTTGCCAAAAAAGCCGGTTATTGATTTTTCAGGAGCGGTTGTACTTCGTTATCAAGCTTTACAAATTTTAAAGCTTAGTAAAGAGGAAGCTGAAAAAGTGGCTTGTGGAGCAAGTTAAAAGGTTTGTAGGAAAATTTTCCCTTTCCTTGATAAATTCGTTAATTTGAAAGCACGCAAGACTATTTGGTGGGGGGAGCTTAGGCTGTTGTTTAATAAGCTACGATTTGTCGCTTAGCCTGTATGGACGCAACCAAAAATATTGAGAAATAATCCAGCATTCTCGTACTTTGTCGTAAACTAACTTTACACAAGGAGAAAAAGTTATGATTATGTCCCCATTCAGGTCTATTCCAATTCTGAAATACCGACTTTACAAGTTGTTGAAAACAATAACCAGCCTGAGACTGCAAATCAGGTTTTCAGTAAATCAGTCAATGCTTGGGCTTTAGACTTATACCAAGATCTGGCGAAAGTTAGAAATCTTCAGGATAAGAATTTGTATTTTTCACACCTAATTTATTGGCTTCCTTTTCTATGCTTTATGCTGGGGCTCCAGAAAAACTGCAGGGGATCATGGAGAAAGCCTTGCATGGGAGAGCTTAAGCTAGACTCATGGCATTATAATTTCAAGGTGTGGTCTGAAGGGATCAGTGCTCGCAGCCAACAGTTTAAAGACGGCAAACCCGCCTATCATTTTCAGCAGGTTCAAATGTTAGCTACTCATGTAAGTACACCTTTAACTGTCAAAGCTGTCGGCAGCCTATACCAATATAAATGTGAAAATAAAACTTTTTCAAATCCTTCCGAAGTAGGACCTTTTATCAATTCTAGAGTCGAAGGAGTTACTGAAGGTATTATTAAAGATCTTGGAAATCAAGAAGATTTGACGAGCGATCTTATATTGCTTATGGCAAGTGCTGCTTTATTTAAAGGGCAATGGGAATATCCTTTTGACAAGGAAGAGAATTCTACTGAAATATTCAAAAATAGTGATGGCAGCAAAGTAAAAGGGGAAATGATGAATCAAGGGGTGGACAATCTAAAAATGTCCTATGACTCCACAGATAACTACAAGATCAGCATATTAGAGTTGCCCTTTCAAGGACAAATTTCTTTATTGCTTATGAAGCCAGATTCTTGGATGGGAATAAAACCAAAAGAACAACTTCAAAAGTTCATGATCATAGAGAATGTTCAAGCCCTTTTAAATAGCTATGATGACAGATTTCACACTCGATCGGCACTAACTGTAGGAATTCCAAAGTTAGATTTCAAAGAAAAAGTGGATGTTCTCGAAGAACTTGGCCGCACATCATTAGCTCAGGCGATTAAGGATGCTGATTTTAATGGTTCATTAGTGAATTGTGGAGCCGAAGCAAAAACTCCTAAACTAGTTTCGGAAGTCCATTTTACTATGGATGAAGAAGGTGCGAAGGTTGCGGGTGCATCCTTTTCTCCTACTTATTGCGAGTCATGTGATCCTGCATTCAAACTGATGGACCTTTTGGGTTGGCCATCATAGATCGCAGCACTAAAACTATTCTCTTCATGGGGCAGGTTCTCAAACTAGAAGGCATGTCGAAATAAATGACCATCTGTTTGCAGAGTCAAGCCTTAGAGGCTTTAGAAGTCGACACCCTCAAGCGATAGCTTGAGGGTCTTCCTAGAACCAATTTCTTTTACGAACATAGTAATAGGCGTTGGGGATTACGCAAAGTGCAGCCTCTTTCTCATCGCTATATTGATCCTAATGATAGCTGGTTTCCTGTTGGTTTTGATTATAATGGAAAAGTGTTATCGGAATGCATCACTAAGCCTTATGAAAGATACACAGAGTATGAAACTCTTAAGAAAACTATCTTGGTTGCGTTGTCTTCCATGGCACAGCATGGAAACTGGCACTCACAATGTTGTCAAATGGCTATGTCTATTATGCAGCATCATTTTTTAAAAATTAATGAAACAACCAAAACCATTCCTTGGCATCGTGATGGGAGTGACAATACTTTTCTGATTCTTTTAGATGACGAAAATCAGTGAAGTGCTTGAATTTCGTTCAACCACTACTGAAGCAATGTTTTGGCGGGCTAAAGCTAAGGCCATGCTTAGGCCGACAGGGCCACTGTCGATAATTGCCACAGGCATGCTTTTTGTCTTCATTTGCATTTGCATTTATTGGTGCTTTAAGGAAGTTTGTAACTTATTTCTTTCCAGGCTATAATCGCGAAAAAGATCTTTCAAAACGAGAAAAAAATGAACGGAGAAAAATTAAACCCACAAAGCTCTCATATCTATCGATACGAGGCCTTAATTGAAGCTTCAGACCTTGATAGCTACGGGCATGTCAATAATAGCAGATATTTTTCTTTGCTTGAGGATGCTCGTTGGGATTTAATAACTAATAACGGTTACGGAAAAACCAAAGTCGATGAAACAGGCTTAGGCCCAATTGTTTTAGAGGTCAATTTACGGTATCTCAAGGAACTGTTTCTCAATGACAAAATTGTTATTGAAACTAAAGTTTTGTCAACAGCTGGTAAACCCGTTATTTACATGCAACAAAAAATAGTGCGTGGAAAAGACATCTGCTGTGAGGCTCTATTCACACTAGGTCTTTTTGACCTTAATAAACGCAAACTTGCTAGGCCCTCTGAAGCATGGCTTAAAGCACTCAATTGTAATC
>JACDDG010000323.1 GCA_013817115.1 Parachlamydiaceae bacterium
CTCATGCGGTGGCCTACTTACAAGGCGACGCGAAAGTTCAATTTGCTTTAAAATTTGTTGCTCTCGAACCTTATTTTGTCGCTAAACAAAATCTAACAAACGAAATTACTGAGAAAGTTGACACACGTGTTTTGCAGGCTATTTATTCCCTCCAGGAATCTAAGCATCGTGTTTTCGTAGGGCAGCAAATGGATGTTTTCATTGAAACGCACAAGAAACAATAAAGAAAGAAGAATTATGAAAACGTTGTCCGTTAGATCTCTTTTATTAGTTGCAGGATTAACAGGGTGTTCCGTAGGTCCACGGTACGCAGCTCCAGATATTGAAGTTCCCTGCACTTGGCATAGTGAAGTTCCTGAAGGGATGCGTGAAGAGCCTTCCGACAATATCATCTGGTGGGGGAAACTGCAGGATCCTTTGCTAAATGAATTAATCGACCTTGCGGGTAATCAAAACCTCGATTTACTTATTGCTGCAACACGTGTCCTGCAGGCTCGAGCAGAGGCTAATGGGAAAAAAGGTGACCTCTTCCCTCATATAGACGGGTCGGTCACTGGCGGTCATGTTTACTATAGCAAGGATGCGCTGGTAAACGGTTTATTAGGTACAGCATGTCCAATTAGGCGAAAGCATGTCAAAAGAAACGTGAATTTCTTCGAACTGGGATTTGATGTGGAATGGGAAATAGATTTTTTCGGAAAGACGGCACACGACATTAGTGCTTTAAAAGCGCAGGAAGAAGCTATTCAAGAGGAACTTTGCGGCATCTGGGTAACACTTTCAGCAGAAATAGCCAAAACTTACATCGAATTACGCGGATTTCAACAACGCTTACATAGTAATCAACGTTCAATCCAAACCCAAGAATATGCAGTACTACTGACCAAAAAGCTAATCGAACGGGGCATTCTAAAGGATGTGGATCTAATTAAAACAGAGACTGAATGGATTAACTTGAAAGCTCAGAATCCATTAATTGAGCTGAACATACATCGAGCAATTCACCGCCTGTCAATACTCTTGGGTTGTGCTCCAGGAGATTTATTTGAATGCTTGCAAGTTGCAAGCGGACTTCCCCAACTCCCGCTTGAAAAACCAATCGGATTGCCCTCTGATTTGTTACGACGACGACCTGACATCCGCAAGGCTGAAAGAGAATTAGCTGCTGCCACAGAACGTATCGGAAGTGCAATTGCTGGACTTTTCCCACGTTTTTCATTAAATGGCTTTATTGGAGATATCAGCACAAATGCAGGTTCACTTTTCAAACCGGCAAGTGCAACGTGGTTTGCTGCTCCACAGCTGCTCATCCCTATTTTCAACAGTCGACTGTTGATGCAAGATGTTGAGTACAATAAGATTACCACTCAACAAGCAATATATAATTACCAGAAAAAAGTATTGGAGGCCTTAGAAGAATCCGAGAATGCAATTGCTTCCTATCGTTATCAAGATGAGCGCTCAAAACATCTTGCTGATGCTAACCAAAGGTACAATAAAGCTTTTGAATTTTCGCAAGAGCTTTATCGCCAAGGAGTCACAGATTATTTAGCTGTGTTAGCGTCAGCAAAGACTCTTTACATATCTGAAGAGGCTTTGTTACAAAGCAAAGTGGATCAGTTATTGAATTATGTTTCGCTTTATAAAGCCCTTGGGGGGTAATCAAATCTCGAACCTTTTTAACGTAGTGAGGCAAGACACAGAGGTGGGCAAGGAAAACAGGGAAATATCTATGTAAGCTTTTAGGTAGTTTTAGGAGAAAAAAAATGCAATCAATTTCAAATACGACATTAACCCAATTAAATAACAATGAGAGGAAAATTCATGCTGATAAGGCCTTGCCCATGCTTAATAAAAGTAACAGAAGCCCATTTCAACTTCCACTTAGCTATTTAACTAAAGAACCCCTTCTAACAGAGTCCCAATTTTTCCAAAATGATATCTCACCGCCTATAATAAATCCGAATAAATCGTCCAAGCTTAGCTCTTCGAACAAACTTGTTTCAGATTCTGTCGATGAATACGTTAATGAAAAACTCAATATAAATTCGGAAAAAGCTATTCCTTACAACAAATCTTCCAGGAGTTACCTCAAATCTGCAACCAAAAATCTTGATAAAAGTCCGCTGTTTAAATCAAAATATAGTTCTTTAGTTCTCCCCAAAAAGTGCATTAGCGAGAATAATAAATTTTTCGAAATATCCGATATGAAAACTATCATTTTCGAAAATTTAGTTATGGAGGAAGAAATTTTTAATAATAAATTAAATCATTTTCAAAAAGCTGCTCATGAAAACGAATTTAACGATAAGGCATTTATCCTTTTAAAGGATAGTTTGAATTCTATTCCAACATCAACCATTTTTTCAATAAAAAATCGAATTTTCGAATTTTGTAGAGATTCTTTAATCGCACACTTTGAATATTACAAAGATTTAAATTCTTTTGATGAATATCTTGAGAATGAATCAGAACGTGTTAGTTTATTTTTAGACGTTATTCAGCGCAGTATTTTGCTTCGAGATATTCTCCCACCCTTCCTATGTTTAAAAAAAAATCTTGCAGATTATTTAAGCTTATTTGAAGAAAAAACTGGATTGACCCTAGAACTATATTTTATATTACAAAATTTAACAAAAATTACGACCTTCTCCTCCGCTAACTGCGACATAATCCATGGAAAAGACGTATCCGAATTTGTAAATACCATTAAAAAATTGTTTTCTTTGGGTGATCATAATCGTGATAATCAAAAAGTTGCACAGTTAATTATGCAAGCTCTTGGTGGAATACAAAAAGATGGTACAAAAGAAAGTATAAACTTTGAAGGGGCCTCAAAGTTGATTGAATTTTTAGAAGAGTGGTCTAGACCCGGAAACGGAGGACTTTCCGCAGAATTCCAACTAATTCAAGATTATTGCAATAAAATTGCTCCTTTATGCATGAAAATTTCAAAACTTTCTGAGATTGAGTATCATTGTCACATTGACCATCTTTATAGTGAACCAAACTCAGCCTCACGGAGTTTAGTGAATGAAGTCACAATAGCCATTTCATCAACAATTGATGATCCGACTCGATATGGCTCACCTAGAAATGAGCAAAAAACAACGTCAAAATTTAAAGAAAAAATGACAAATACATCAAGAACCGAAGAAAAATTAACTGCATCCAGAATGGATGAGCATTCTAAATCCCTCTCTCCAAAAGATGAAGAAAAAATATCTCATTCGCCATGCAAAGAAGAATCATACTCAACGCCCCCTTCGCCCAGAAAAATGGGAAGACCCCTCTATTTAACAAAAAAATATCAACGAAAATCAACTATTAACGATATATTTCCTGCTAATAAACCAAAATTAGACAGTACTTCAGAAAAATCCAAGGCCATTTTTTTAAAATTTTCAAGTTCAACTCCTACTCCTACTCCCTCCCCTTTTTTTTGGGCTCATGATGAACAAATTGCTAAACCTACTTACTCTCGAAGCGGCCTACGATTAAGCCTCTTTTCCTACTCTATTAATCCTGTCCATCAAGTTATCCGAAGTTTAAAACCAGATGAAGAAATTGTCCCAAAT
>JACDDG010000324.1 GCA_013817115.1 Parachlamydiaceae bacterium
GCAGAAGCTATCAAAGGTACTCCCCGTTTATTAGAGACATGTCAACAAATCACTCTTCAAACAATAGCCATTTAATCTACTTCATTTAGATGCCACCGGCAAAGGAGGGGTATCTGAACTGTTACAATAGTCTTTTGTAAGGCTGAGCGTAGTGGATTTAGAAATAACTGAGGAGCTATCAACAAAATCTTCGCCTTTAACACGTTTTTTAAACTCACCGTCGAGAGTTGTTTCAACATACCATCCATATAGAGGAATTGGACGAGAGTATAGAAAAGTTTCAACAAGACTAACAACCTTTTTTACATCTTTTTGAGCATTTAGATTTTCAATTTCAGTGAGACTTTCTAAACACTGCCCAATTAAATACATAAAAACAGCTCTTATTTGACTGCCATATAATTTACTTTTTAAGTGTAGTTCAGCTGTATGAATTAAAAATTGTAAAAGGCCTTGCACAGAGTGTTTTTTCAAAATAGTAATGATTCTATGATGCATTTCTAATAGCCAGGAATGATCTCTCGAGTTTACGTATTGCGTGCTAATATTGTCAACGAGGAAACTTGTACTAACATCAAGCCAATCATCATCAAGAGTATGCATATGGATTCTCTGGCTGAACTTGTCTATTGAGGTTTCTATAATATTTGGTTGACTAAAAAGGCAATTTCTTATTTCAGCCAATTCCAAATTTCTTTCGTAGAATAGATTTTCAGAATTTTGAAGTTGTGGAATGAGGTAACGCTGTAGCGAAAACAAAGAATTAAATGTGTCTGTAAATTTACAAAATAATTTAAACTCAGGGTCATTGAACCAACTTAGGTGAGTAATGTAACATAAATTTACCCACATTTTAATATTTTTTTGGGGAGTATGCATCACTACATTCAATTTTTTTGCTAAAAATTCATTAAGAAGGGTAATGCCAAAATGAGTGCTCTGCCTGTTATTAATCAAAAATTTGATTAATATGTAGTTGCAATTTAGCTCATTTTCATGCTCATCTTTATCATTCCAAGTTTCAAATGAGGATAAAAAAAATGTCGAGGTAAGTATTTTGTAGATTTCAGAATTTTTAATTTCAACTGAAGAGGTGATTTCTGGAAATTTAACAATTTTACAAAAATTTTGCACCTGAATCAAAAGGAAATTGGGGTCTCCTGGGATATGCAAGGGGAGCAAAGAAGCAAAAAGCTTCTCTCTACCAGGGGCGTTGCTCGTAAGCACCATTTCGATGGCATTTTTAAGGAGTTCTTGAAGTTCAGGAGAGAAAATTGCTCGAGTAAGTAGAGGCCAATGATCTAGCAGAAGTTGTGCGGAAGCATTACTCTTTTCTTTTAGAAGCCCTTTAGAAATATTAAAACAAAGTTGGGCTTTTACGATGTCTGAGGGGCAATTAGGCAGGCTGCACATAATAGAAAACAATGAGAAAGAATAGTGAATTTGGTGTTGAATTAAAAAAGAATTGCACCACAAGCCAAATATCATTGCCAGATCGGTGCCAGAGAGCAGAGAACTCTTCTGCATTTCAATTGTGATCTCGATCCACTCTTTTGCTTGTACATAAAGCTGATGTTTCAGTAAAGCTGTTGCAAATCGGATAGGAAGTAACTTTTTGTATTCATTTAACTGCAAGGCGTCAAAATCTTTTTGAAAGGATGCTTTTATTAACTTATGGAGGTTTTGCAATTTTATGGAATTTTTTTTATCTTTTATAAGAATTTCATCTGCTAGCCAAAGGGATTGATTAAAAAAAGCGATTGAATTCTTGTCCAAAAGATTGTGATAGTTCAACTCAGAAAGGTATTCAAACAAAAGATCCACTTGTGATGACATTTGAAGTATATCAGTAATTTTTGAATTTACAGTAACAATTAGATTTTTAAACTCTTTAGTCAGAGACCTTCTTTCAGAAGCTGATGATTTTAAAAAGTTTGTCAGAATTTCACTAACTTCGATAATGTCGCAAATAACCTCTTTTATCGACAGGCGATTGTTTATGTTTCTTAACAGGTGAGTTAGCAGCACAGTGAACTCTTCCAAAAGCTCACTATTATTTTGAGCGGCTCTAAGCCAATGGAGTGTGATCGACAAATAATCCATTTTAGCATTTTCAAACCAAATGGGATCAGTCTTTTCAAGTACTTGATAGCTTATCTTTAATCTTTTAGCATTTAAAGCCGAGTTCGCTTGCAGATCATTGATTAGCAACAAATTTATCCTTGTCTGTTGCTCACTGGAAGGAATAAGACTCTTGATGGCAACTTGCAGCTCGCTGATGAATTCATAGTAAGGACAGTTTTGAAGTCCGCAAAGAAGTTGGATCAAATTGATCATAAAGTCAATGTACTGAATGGAGTGTGTTTTTTGCAGCTTTCCAAACTTTTGCATTGTTCTCCATAATTCCACCGTACCTTTATGGCCGAAAAGAGTATCTTGCAAGGCTTTATTGAGTAGACTTAACCAAATTTCGGTTGTTTCGGAGGAATGGTGAACAAGGATTTTATCTTCTAGTGATTTTAACAACTGTTCTTTTGCTAGTTGAATAAAATTTTGATCAATCAATGCAATGATAAGTTGTAAGTGAATTTTTTGTTTGTCGATACCTTGCAGAGATTTACTTGGTAAAGTCCTAAAGGTTTTATTTTCAGTTTCAAGCATTTTAAAGGCTTCTATTGCCAACAAAACTTTTTCGGGCAAAAATCGGAAAATAGAGGAAAACCCGATTTCGATTTGATCCATCTCTTTCAGGCTTGGAGCTAATCTTTTGATGTACGTTAAGCTGAAAAGATCCTTGCTAATTTTGCAGAGGGTTTCATCATGCGTGGAAGCTAAGGTTATACAATTTGTCTGATATAATTCTATAAATAAAGAAGGTCGGCTGGTCTTACTAAATTCCTGTTGAAGGCTTATTTCTAATTTATCGTTAAAGGCAGCCAAATAATAATCTGTATGCGTTGCAAAAGGAGAATATAAAAAAAGAGTTCTCATACCATTCAGAATTAAAGTGCTCGTCTTAGGATTTGACGCTAAGATGCAGGGTAAATAGCTAATGAGGACTGTTAGCAGCATCGGATCAATTACGGATGAAGACTCTCCTTCTTTAGGGACAAGCTTAAATGCCCCTGCACAAGCCATCAAGAGTTCGAAACCTATACATTTTATATAGGGATTAGCATGTTTGAGGCACTCTTTTGCACAATTAACCAAAGCTGTTTTTGTAAATTTAGCTTCTACAGAGGGCAATATACTTGGAATAATCCGGGGCAGACAGTCCGTAAGGTCAAAAAAGACCCTCAGTTCATCATCATGTAGATTAAACAGAGTTCCCAATGCAGCAATTGGATTTGGAGGTAAATCTATAGAGAGTAAAGGGAAATTCGAATTTTGAGGGGCAAAAAATAATGCTTCAGAATCATCCATTTTGGCAGCTATAGCTCTTTGCAAATGACGTGATCGATTTTTTAGGTGCAATTATCTCACTGAATGTTCAAAAAAGAGGTTTCCAGCCCATTGTTTTCATCGAGCAGGGCATCTTCTAGCCAAAATTTATCTTC
>JACDDG010000325.1 GCA_013817115.1 Parachlamydiaceae bacterium
CTCTTCGGTATACACGGATTAGAAAAAAGTTATACTAAAGATGATATTTTGAAAGATGCTAACATTATTACTAATTAGTTGCTTCAGCAAGTTTTATCAACTTGTTGGGATCATCGAAATTTACCGATGAAATTTGCGCGTTTATTTTCTCCACCATAAAATCTGCACAAGGCTTTATGAGCACTTCGATATCATCCCAGTATTCATTTTCTTCACCAATACAAATCGATTTGGCCCGCTTCATCAAAGGTTGATATATTTTAGGCAAGTGATTCATTACCCATTCGGCCGCTGCAGGTTTGGATCTTATCGCATCTGTTCCAAAAGTACTCCAGATTCGTGCGTAAGTAAGTAGAACATTTCGAGTATCATGCTCAAGATCCGTACCTAGTCTATTTAAATCATGGAGCATAGCTTTCATAAAATCAGGATATGGCACATTCGCCAATAGCTGCTCCGGTTTTAACCCCCATAAGGTTTGACTCTTTAATAAAACTTGAGTAACAATTAGTGCAAGGTCAGGCATTTCATAGTTCGGCCATGGTTCAATGATGCCCTTCTCAAAATACTCACGTAACCACTCCCCATATTGAAAATTAAAGTGAGGAGGATACTGCCAAGGATTAATCATTGCTTTCTCAACAAGGGTCATTTCGATAGGCAATTTTGAACTTTTCATATAAATACCAGAGATTTGAAGAAGATTATCAATTAATCTAGATTTTTCCTCTAAGGTTATCGCTCGTTTAGTAACAACCAATATGTCAAGGTCGCTGTATTTTTGCAGCCCTCCTACAAGAGATGAACCGAAAAGATAAACACTTAAAAGATCGGGTCCTAAAATCATTTTCAATAATTCTAGACTGTCTTTAAGTTGTTGCTGTATTTCAAGGCTGTAAATAGATGTCATAATACTCCGGATAGAACATCCTTTAGAACAATTTATAGATTATATCTTCATATAATGTTCCTGGCATAATTTCGGTATCCCGTTTTGACGTGACTCAGCACGTCGTAACTCAATGAATGCTGTTGTGGTTGGGTTAATGGTAGCAAGAGAAGAGACTTCAGGTAAAGTAAAATAAAGGGTCGAGCAAGCTATTAATAGAAAAGCTATGAGCAAAACCAATGCAAAGTTAATACTTCTAAAAATTTTCGCAAACACATTGAATATCTGACGAACGATTCTCATGATTTGAATAGTCATTATTTCCCAAAGTGATATTAAAAATAGTTAAAAGTGCTCCTTAAAACATTTCAACTATTTTTACTGATTATTAAATTTCCACTTCTACCTTAACGGTCTAGCTTGGCCTATAGTGTTTTCATTTATCTAGGTATTCCTTTTTTAGCGGGAATTCTCACAAGAATTATTGGAGTTAAACTTAAGGGAATAAAATGGTATGGAGAAAATTTTATCCCGTTGATTTCTCCGATTACATTAATTTCCTTCTTATTTACTATGTACTAGTGATATTCTCTCTTAAGGGAGAGTATCCGTATTCGGCAGGTATAGAAAAGCGTGGGATTGATCCTAAGGCTGTAAGAGCCATGTCTGAAGCTGAGAATAGACATATCTAAGCAGCAAATCTAAGCTTACAAGCGAATTAGGCGAAAAGGCCAATTCAATTATAATCCCCTGCATATGAGTCTCTTTTTTTATATTTATGCTATCCCAACCATGATTGCAAAACCCAATATCAAAAGCATTGAACCGACAATGATTTGAAGCATTCTAAATGTAATCTTGTGTGTCAGTTTTGATCCAATATACGACCCGAGAAAAGCGGTGATACTTGCTGCGGTTACAATTCCGAACATATTTTGAGAAAAGGCTTCCGTAAACTTTTGGGTGTATACAGCCCAGCCGTAAACAAGTATGCGAATGACATCTACAATAACACTGCATAGAACACCCGTACCGATAAACTCCTCTTTGTTTAATCCTGATTTTATTAAAAAGGCTGAGCGTAGAATTCCTTGGTTACCTGATACACCTCCAAAAAAACCAGAAATAGCTCCACCAAGAGGAATATAATCTTGGTCAAAAGATAAGCGAGAAAATCGAGGAACCAATTCAAAAATCGAGGAAAACATAACCGTGTTGCCTACTATTATTCCTATAAAAGTTACCTTAAAATCTGAACCGTAAAGGTGATATGAAAAGAGAGATGGCCAATTTGAAAAAAAACTTAGCAAATATGCTCCTAAAGCTGCGGCAAGAGCGGCTGGAACACCAAATTTTATTACAATACTAGTTTTAGCATACTTTCCAACTAAAAGAGCTTTAAAAAGATTGTTTGCAAGATGGACAACAGCTACCGATGCTATAGCTACAGGAAGGGGGAAAAATATGGCAAACACTGGCATTAAAACCGTTCCCAATCCAAATCCTGAGAATAGAGTAATGATAGAAATCAGGAATGAAGTGATGCAAATAGTCAAATATTCGATATTCATAAATCCTGTAGTACAAGTGCTGGTAACGACTAAAACGACTATTACTTATAAACTACCGAAAATGAGGGGAGGTAGTGGGTTATGCTTGGTATTAATCGATGAAGTTCATTTCTAGGCTATGACGAAATTTGCTGGTTATCCAGATAATACCCCTCCTTTTCGCTTGATTTAATGATTTGTGTAGAGTTTGCAATTCAAATATTGAGAATAATCGCTGTCGAAAGAGGTTCAGAATTGTTTTGCTCGAGTGCCTGAAACACGCCTAGGAAAGCACTTCTTGTTCTGGAGTGATAGTTAAATATTAACACCTTGCGTTAAACAAAAAAGTCGCGAAGCTGTGCTTCGCGATCTTTAGAGCCACTATTAGCGGTTAATTGTCCGGTTACCTGGTTCGACACGATCGTTATCGATTGTACGTTTCTTCGGCATAAGACCGCCAAGCCCGAGCAAGCCGAGAAGGCCGATCCAACCCCAATCGGTATCATGATCCCTCTCGGTAGTGGTCCGAGCGGTATTGAAATCCCGATCCGTAGTTGTCGTCGGTGTCCTAATGTTTGAGTTTGGCTCAGCATTGGCGGTCCCAGCTGATAACATCAGGATAAGAGCAAAAATACTGGTTCGTAAAAAACCAGTCAAATATAAAAATCTCATACTTAAAATCTCCTTAATTGTTTCTGCCACGATGGCATTTTTGAATATATATTTTTTAACGAATATTTCAATAAAAAACTTTGATGACGCCTTCACTTTAATCATGGCTTCAGCAGTTTAATCAGTAAGTTGCTAATAATGAGGTGGTTATAAAATCTTAAGGCACCACATTTATTCTTTTTATTCCCATTACTTGTTTTATTCGCTCAATGAATATACATTTTTTATATGCTTATTAAGTCGTTATTTAGACGTTCGTATAAGTTTTGGCAATTGTTGCCCTTAAATCTACATGTACAACATGAAGGTCAAAAACTGTAAAGGAAATTATTATTGAAGCTTTCATCGAACCAATCAAGCATCTTTAGCTTAGTAGATAGCATTCCATAAACTTTTGAAGCTCAGAGTAGAAAAAGATGGAAAGATGAAAGCATTATAGAT
>JACDDG010000013.1 GCA_013817115.1 Parachlamydiaceae bacterium
AGCTTTCTCTTTGCCAAAATCCAAAATTTGGACGCACTTCGGTATAAGTGAAAAACACATTTTAAATGTTATAAAAAGAATTGATGTTATTTTTTCAGATAATAATTCAATGGAGCGTGCAAACGAAAAGCTTTATGCCTTTAAAAAAGAATTTAAGATAGAGGATATTAATTATAAATATTCAGAAGATATAATTTGCAACGATTTTGAGAAATCGATTAAATTGGCTGAAGCAAGAGCTTTTTTAAAAACCAGAGCAAAAGAAAATTGGAATTAGTTCAACTGTTTTTGGCCCTTCTTGAAGAAATGTTTTAGCCATTTAGGATGTTAGATGTTACTAAATCATTACGCATCATTTTGATAAGTTTTTTTTCTGAAAATGCAATTGCGCTCAGGATAGCGCTAAAAATAGACTGCTTGGAGGCATTGCCGTGGCATTTAACGACGATCTTATCAATTCCGCATACTAAGGCTCCGGGGTATTCAGTGTAGTGAAAACTCTTTTGCAAAGCTGCGATAGAAGTAGGATCTTGGGAAGATTTAGCAAAGCAATCTAAAATAAATGCGGCAGTGCCTTCTGCTGTTTTCAAGAGAACATTTCCGGTAAATCCATCAGTAATCAAAAGATCGATATTCCCATCAAAAAGCTCACGGGCTTCAATATTGCCAACAAAATGGAATTTTTGGGGCTTTCCAGACAGCGAAAGGTTTTCAAGTTTTGCAAATGCTTGACGTAAAGGTAAAGTGCCTTTATACGATTCCGTGCCGTTATTCAGTAATCCAACCATCGGAATTTCTATTCCACAGCATCCACGTTGATAAGCGATGCCCATGCAGGTATATTGTAAAATGGATTCTAGAGTATTTCTGACATTGCCACCGGCATCGATAATAGCAATGGTCTTATTTCTTGTGGGAAGCAGCGCTAAAAGCGCAGGACGTCGAATGCCAGGCAGCATATGGAGTGCAACTTTAGAAGCAGCAATAACCGCGCCGGTATTACCTGCGCATACAAATGCGTCAAGATAGCCGGATTTTAATAATCGCATGCCTACTAACAAGGAAGAATCCTTTTTGAGCCGCAAGGCGGCGAGCGGATCTTCATTCATAAAAATGACCTCTTCAGCTGTGTGGAACTCAATTCTTGCTTGGAGCGAGGATTGTACAACAACAGAACCGAGAGGCTCGATAGCTTGTGGTGTGCCAAATGCGACAAAAGTAATAGGGTCTGTATTTTGCAAGGCGGCTTGTAAAACTCCTTCGAAGAGTATTGAAGGAGAGTTGTCGCTCCCCATCAGGTCAATGCCGATGCGCAAAATGTGTCCGCCTAGTCCTTCTTAGCAAGAACGATTCTGTCGCCATAAGCTCCGCAAGAGGGGCAGATGGTGTGAGGCAATCTTACGTTTGAGCAATTATCACAAGTAGATACATGTGCCGGTTTTTTGGCATGATGTGATCGCTTAGAATTTTTGCGAGCATTGGAATGTCGATTACGTGGTACTGCCATTTTTAAAACTCCTTAAACAATGAACATGTTATAGTTTGAATTGATCTAAATTGATATCAGCAAAGGGCTGATGTCCGTCATTTTTAGCGCTTGTGGGTTTTTTTAGAAACTGTGTAATCACTTTGCGATCTGGGCAATTTCCCTCGTGGCATTCGGCAAATGCCGGGACTTCAAGTAGAACGGCCTCGCGAACAGCTTCCTGGTAATTAAAACACCCATTTTTAATTTCTTCGATTTGCTCAGTATGGTAGAAATTTGTCAATTCTATTGCGACTTCCACCGGAGCATTGCAAATTGAGCATAAGATCGATGCTGTAGTTGCGATATTTAAATGCAAAATGAGCGTTTCATCTGTCAAATACGCCTCTCCACTTATTTTTACAGGTTTTGTAAAAAACAAGGCTTCTTCGGAAACTTCAAGAAAAGCAGGATCACATGTGATATCGATTGTTTCGGTACCGCCATCGTGAAGATGCTCGAAGAAGATTTTAAAACGTTCGTCCATAAGAATTATCTCAATTTTATTCACTCTAAGCCATTAGTCTACTTTAAAATCAGATTTCTGGCTAGTAAAATCAATAGAATTATGAATTTGGCAAGGGGAGTCAAAGAGTATTCACATGCAATGAACATTTTCATGCATAAATTGAACAATAGCTCCCGATTCGTTTAATGCGTTATGCTCTTTATTCGGGCTAATAATGAGTTTTTTTGGTGCTGTTATCGCATCGTATAGTTTTTGGCTAATTTGTAAGGGAATTGTCTTGTCATTTCCGGCCAAAATGACCAGTACCGGGCAATGAATGCGATGAATTTTTGTAAAAGATTCGTACTTGTCTTGAAGGAGCCATTTTATTGGTAAATGAGGGTAGATATATTTGCCAACATCTGAAAGAGAGGTAAAAGGTGATTGAAGAATCAGTGCCCCTACATTGTATTCTGTGGCCATTTGAATAGCCACGGCTGTTCCCAAAGATTCTCCTAATAAAACAAGGCAAGAATTGGGAACGCTTTTAGTAAATAAAAATCGAATGGCTGCTCGTGCATCCTCATAAAGCCCTTTTTCTGAAGGCGTTCCAGGATTTCCACTAAATCCTCGATAGGCTAAAAAAAGAACTCCAAAACCGTTATTAAGATAAAAGTTGATCGATTTAGAGCGATGGCCTATATGTCCGGAATTTCCATGAAGATACACAAGGGTTGGCATGTTTGGCAAAGAAGGTGGACTGTACCAGGCGGTTAATGTCAAACCGTCATCTGTGTGTAACGCAATGGTTTGGAGTTCTGGAACTCGTGTCTCTTCAGCAGTAGGAGCTCTTTTCCCGGGAAAATAGATTAGATTGCCTTGATAAATGTAAATGGCAAAAAGAAAGATGAAAACAATGGTTAGTACGGATAGTGACAGTTTCATCCTAGCCTGAAAGTGACAAATTAGTGTGCGGGTTCTTTAGTATAATATTCAAAGAAAACATTTGTGGCCATCAAAATTCGTGATTTGGCTCTTTTTTCTGGAATAGATTTACTCTTTTTTATTATAGTGCTAGAGAGGGTGTTTTAACCTATTCTCGTTTTTTTTTGAAACCCCCTTGATTTAAGAGCGTTTAATTTTGATTTTTTTAACTACTGCCCTAGTACACCACGTCAGTTAAAAGTTTGGAATTTTTAATTTCAAAGCTGCGGGGTTGAGAAATCGAAAGTGACCCCATATTATAATATTGGGTCATTTTCGATTTCTCAACCGCGGGAGCTTTCAAACAAAAAATCAGACAATTTAGCAGACATGGTGTCTACATGCTCTCGACTATATAACTCCGCCTAATATGGACAGGTTTGCGAAATGGATGAAATTCTGCTGAATATTGAATCTAAAGAAATCCGCTATGCGCATTTAAAAAATAATGTGTTACACAATCTCATTGTGGAGCGCAAAAAAGAGCGTCAACTTACAGGCAATGTCTATAAAGGACGCGTCACAAATATTCTGCACAACATCCAGTCTGCCTTTATCGACATTAATGAAGGGGAAAACGGATTTATTCACATTTCAGATATCATCGAAAATACAAAAAAATTCGAAGAAATTTTTGATATGGATTTTGAATTTGTTTCCACCAAGCCTGCGTCTCAGAAAAAGCCGCAAAACATTGAGATCGATCAAGTGATGAAGATCGACCAGCCGGTGCTTGTGCAGGTCGTCAAGGAACCTATTGGATCGAAAGGTGCTCGGTTAACATCCAATATTTCAATTGCCGGACGTTATTTAGTTTTACTGCCGAACTCTTCGCATTGTGGCGTATCGCGAAAAATCGAAGACAAAGGGATGCGTGAAAGGCTAAAAAAACTTATTCGAGCTTTTGAGATGCCTAAAGACATGGGGTTAATTTGTCGTACAGCCAGTGCAATTGCATCGCAAGAAATGCTCATTGAAGAAGCTCATGACCTTCTTAAAACATGGGAAACTATTGTCGACAACTTTAATAAAGCTGTGGGTCCTACTCTTTTATATGCAGAGTCTGATCTCATTAAACGAGCGCTAATTACGGCAATTGACAAACGATACGACAGGCTTTTAATCGATGATTATGAAACCTATCAGCTTTGCCGTCATTATTATGCACGCTACGCAAACGAGCATGCTTTGCGCATTGAATTTTATCGCGATAAAGCCCCAATGTTTGAGCGTTTCAATGTCGAAAGGGAAATTGAAAAAACGTTAAAGCGCAAAATTTGGCTGAACAGTGGGGGTTACCTCTTTTTTGATCGTACTGAAGCGATGTATACGATCGATGTTAACTCAGGTAGAAGTTCAGGCAATAAAAACAACGTTGAAGAGGCTCTTGTTCGCATTAACCTCGAAGCTGCCGAAGAGATTGCCCGGCAACTTCGTCTTCGAAATATTGGTGGATTGATTATTTGCGACTTTATTGATATGCGTCTACGGAAAAATCAACGGCGCATTTTAGATCGCTTAAAAGAGTGTATGAAGGAAGACAGCGCAAAGTGCACTATCTTAGGCATGAGTGAATTTGGTCTTATTGAAATGACGCGGCAACGTAATCGAGAATCTTTGATCCAAACAATTTTTACTAGCTGCCCCTATTGTAATGGAAGCGGTCTTGTAAAAACTCACGAGAGTGTATCGATTGAAATCGAACGTTCGTTGAAGAAGGTTGTCAATTGTTTGCAGCAATTTGCGCTTAAGTTAGTTGTCCATCCAGAGCTTGATCGATATTTGCAGACGCTGGATAAGTTTTATTTGAAAAAACTGGCTGAATCGATGAGTGTACAGCTTGAATTTGCTACTGAATCAGAATTACACATTAATGATTTTCGCTTTTATTCGACTGTGACAATGGCTCAACTAGAGGTGTAGAGATTATATGCAATTTGAAGACATTAAAAGTTACGCCGCTTGCGGAGATTTACCACCTGCAATTGCAGAAACTCTAGATAAATTTTGTCGTAGTTATCAAAAAGCTGTAGAGAATAGCGGAAAGCCTTTTGAAGAATGCCGTCCAATTCTCACAACTTTTATTAAATTGGTAGTTGAAGAGGTTAAAAATCCATCTACTTTTGAGCCTTATCATCAGCAAGTTAGCTCCCCTTTTGATTATTATCAATTCGGCTTAGATATTATTCGGCCATTGATCGCTTTTGACAAATCATCAGTAGGCAATTTACAAGCCCTTGAAGTAATGAAAGGGCAATTAGCTAACAAAGAGAATGTCATTTTTTTTGCTAACCATCAGACTGAACCGGATCCGCAAATCATTAACTTAATATTAGAAAAGCACTACCCTGAGTTAGCAAAAGGAATGGTTTTTCTTGCCGGCCATCGTGTCATTTCTGACCCATTAGCTGTTCCCTTTAGTAAAGGGTGCAATTTATTATGCATTTTTTCCAAAAAATACATCGAAACGCCCCCTGATCAGAAAATGCACAAACAGGTTCATAACCAAAAGACCATGAAAAGAATGCAAGGGTTGCTTGAAGAGGGTGGAAAGTGTATTTATGTAGCCCCCAGTGGCGGGAGAGATCGCATAAATGCTGAGGGCGTAATTGAAGTAGCAGCTTTTGATCCGCAAAGCATTGAAATGTTCAGATTGATTGCCCAGCAAGCAAAGCGTCCAACCCATTTCTATCCTTTAGCCCTATCAACTTATCATTTGATGCCTCCTCCTAATAACGTGGAAAAGGAACTAGGCGAGCGAAGACATACCGAATGTATACCTATTCACCTTGCTTTTGGAAATGAAATTGATATGCAAGATTTTCCGGGGTGTGATCCTGCGAATAAGCAGCTGAATCGCCAGCTTAGAGCCAATTATATTTGCTCTCTTGTTAAGGCTGATTACGCTAAATTTTAGTACAAGAATCCAAATAGCCATAAGGGAATGCGTTTTCCAACGCCGTGCCCAATGTCATCTAAGGCAAGGTAACCCTTATCTTGTTGCCTAAGCTGCTTTGCTCCTTTATTTTTTCCTCCTATCTCAAAATAATACTTTTTCTCTACGAGGAAGTCCGTTTCGCGTGCCGTCATAATAGTGTAGAACGGCCTGAAACTACTCAAAAAGAAAGTCTCCCGTATTGTCCCTGCATTAGGATGCATTGTGCAATAAGAGTACAGTTGATTGGTATTGGCGAGAAAAATTTTCTCTGGGACTTCTATTCTTTTCATCTTGTCACTTCCGGACTCCAACCCTTGAATAATTGAAGCATCTTGAAGATAGTTAAAATACGTCTTCAAGGTCCTGTCATCACCGATGTCAGTCAATTTTTTTATGGCTTGCCAATTTGGGGTAAACGGGACGGCTTGTGCAATGAAGGTTATAAGCTGCTTGATTTTTTTTATGCTGTTACCGGTAAGATGTGGGTAGATGGCAACTAAATCTGACTCAAGGGCGGTGTGTAAGTTTTGCTCCACAGTTAATTTGAATTCATCTACAGATTCAAAAATGCGAAAATACGGATAATATCCATATTCGAGATACTCTTTAAATAACTTTAATATTTTGAGGTTTTGGGTTTCAAGTTGTTTAATGATATTAAAAGCGAGTTTTGTATGATCCGAGACCATTTGATCAAGGTTATATGATTGTAATTGTAATTTGTATTTTAGTCCGATGAACTCACGTAAAGAGAGCCCGTACATACGGTAAACAATGGCTCTTCTAGTTAAATCATGGCTTCCTTTATGAATTTCAAGCGCAGAACTTCCAGACGCAAGAATTTTGAGGTCAATAAATGTATCGTAGATACTTTTAAGCTCCATGGACCAATTCGGATATTTGTGTATTTCATCAAAAGCAATAACCTTACCCCCGAGCTTCCAAAAGGTTTCGGCGATATCATAAAGAGTTGTTTTTCCCATCAAAAAGTGATCGGCTTGAATGTAAAGAATTTTTTCACTCAATGGGTTTTGATCAGTAGAATCAAGTAGGTACTGGATAAGAGTAGTCGTTTTGCCAATTCCGCGTTCCCCAAGTATAATAGAAAAGCGGTGCTTTAGAGGCGTCGTTTCAATAAAATAACGACGAAACTGCTCAAATTTAATTCTAATAAAAGTTTGGCTTAGCTCTCGAAGTTCTTCAAACATAAAAATTGCCTCATGTATGTATTACATTCCATTAATATCACATAAAACTCTGGAATGCAATCCATTTAAATCCATTCACTGCAGCATAGTGTAAAAGGTGTTATTTTTTAATAATGAAGAAATTCAGGATCTTTAAAATAAGGATCTGCTTAAATGTTGACTATTTCCTGATTTGCACTAAGAGCTTTATACCGAAGTGCGTCCAAATTTTGGATTTTTGGCTTTGAGAAAGCTCCCGCGATTAAAATCAAATCGACCCCATATTATAATATTGGGTCATTTTTGATCGCTTAATCCCGAGGCTTTCTCAAAGCCAAAAATCCAAAATTTGAACGTTCTTCGGTATACTAGGAACCAGGAGAAGAGAAATTTTCTAAGCGTTTGATGAAGTATAATAATAATTGATTTCTTCGTTCTTTTTAGGGCCGATGACTCTCCAGTTAAGGCGAAGGCTGTAGCGGTCGAAATGAATTTCACCGAAGTAAGTGTCTTCGCCACAAAGATGTGAGTTAATTGAAGATAGGCTATTGTTGCCTGAAGGGGTAAGGTGAAACAGAAAGACCGGAGCATCAGGCCCACGACGAAGATGTTCTAAAGAAATCATGAATGCATTTCGGTCCAAAGTCCAACGAAAGGTATTGCTAAAACTTGTTTCACTACCTTCCACATTTTGCCAGCTTCCTTTTTCGTTAAAAATTAGGATGTTTGCTCCATTTTTTGTAATGTTAACTTCACCTTTTCCTCTTCCATTCCACCCCTCATCTTTGTTTGAGTGAGATTTAGCTTGAAAAGTGAGTTGTTTGACTATACTTATTCGATCCCAAAAAGCAAGTAGTGTTTGGAATTTATTGTCTGTGCAAGCCTTTTCAGAAGAATCCTCTTTGGGCATATAATAGGCTTTTTTTTCGTGAGGGGATAGCAATGTGTATGCTTTTTTAAAAGCATTTCTAATTCAGGCAGCAGTGGAAATGCTGGATTAAAATAATAGAGCTTCGTTTTTCCTTCATGATAGCTAGTGATGATGTTTCCATTTTCCAGTCGAGTTAAGGCTTTTTGTAGTGGTGTAAGAGGGGTTTGCAGTCGATGGTGTAATTGGGTGCCGTAACATTTGCCATTGACGAATAAAAAGAGAAGGATTCGTTGAATATTTTTGTTGCCGAAAAGTGCTTGAAGCATTGAAAAGAAGTCTCTTTTTGGGTTTATAAAGAATGTGGTTTAATGGTCTCGAGCAGGTAAAAGTTTTTCAGCTAAAAACAGAACCTGAAAATCTGGATGAACTAAAGTCTTAGTAGAATAAATCACATCCCCAGAAGTGGGATTTTCAAAATGATGGATTAAATGCATGAATTCATGAGCAAGTATCGATTCAATAGGAGCTTCAAATACTTCTTTATCACCAGATTTGTTTATGGTTACATGAAAATGAGTCTCATCAAATCTAAAAATTAAAAGTTTCAAAAATGGATATGTCTTACAACCAGCCTGATAAAATGGGTTATCCTCATCAGAAGAAGCTATTTCCTCTTTTATTCTGATAACTTGCCCGCAATTGATAACACGCTGCAATAATTCTTTTCCAGGAGCAATTTTGGAAATATTTAAAAACGTATGAATAATTTTTTCTGAAAAGGCAGAAGATCCGTCAATAGAAATTTTTTTAAAAAAACTACCTAGTAGAGCTTTGCTGCAAACCATTTTATATTTTTCATCGGTAATTTTAATGTAGTTTTTAATTGAATTTTGGCAGTTAATATTATTAAATATACTCATAGAAATCCTTTTTTTAATTGTTTTAATAATTTATTATAGCTCATATTGTTTTATTATCCAATGAATTATTAGCTTTTTAATTTTTACAAAAAAATTTTTTTCTTTGTGCGTAACTGGATGGTTGTTATTCCCCACTGTACAGGAAAGAGACGTTGAGGAAATGGAATGGCGTGCTACAATTAGCTACGTTTTTTTTGCCTTCAATTCTTTTGTGCCATTGGTGGCACACAGCCTGAAAATGGAGAGCTCCCATTATAAGGCTGCGTGCCACCAACAACTTGCTTAACCTTAGTATCGAGGCAAATGGATTTTACCAACTTTTGAAGCACTGTCAACAAGAAAGTTTGTGTTGTCAGCAAGTGGAAGATATGGCATCCATGCACAGCTTTCAGATGTATTAGGATTACCCCCAAAGAAATACACAACATTTATAGAAATATTGCTTGCGTAATCCATTTCACCTTGTTCACCTCTTCGGGTTCCAGGCTGCATATAAGAAGCTTTACCAACTAGCAACCAGCTATCAAGGAAGGGTACGCTCAGTTCTAGACCCACAATGTACTTGCCTGCTCTGTTAGAATGGTATCTGTGCAGTCTATTTCGAAGTGTGTATCCAATTGCTACATTAGACTCAACACCATTTCCAAAAAGATGGCGCCAGAAAAGATTAGCCTGGGCTATGGGGCGAAAAGCTATTTTATAATCATAAAAACTGTAGCGTTGGATTTGCTTGGTTTTTTTGATGTCATATGTTCCCCATACTCCCAATTCATCGCAACTTGAAACGTAATAGGCAAATTGCCCTCGAACCTGTTGCAATGTTGGATCTTCACCGTAAACACCGTAGTTTTGATTAAACATGCAATCATAGACGACTCCGATACTTAAAGGCATGTGTGGAAGTGCACGTAGAAATAATCCGGCTGTAATGAACTCTTGCCCTTGAACTGATTTTCCGTTACGAGAGGTTCGACCACGACCGGCAAAATCCAACACTGCAGCGCTACCACCAAGCTGAAGACCTAAGCCATATTGATTAAATCCAGGCACAGGAGACCCTGCATTAAAACCGGTGCAAATTCCATGATTGTTCCCTCCATGGCCATCCGGAATGCCTCTAAAGTTTTCTACTCCTCCAAAAACTGAAAGGCCAATTTCGTCCCATGCAGGTGTAAACGACGATAAATTGGCAGAGGCATTTGATGTAAAAGCGGTTGTGATTGCAATAATCATTAATGAAAGGTAAGTTCTCATATCTACTCCTTGAATATTTAGATGGGCTGATTTTCACAATAATGATAAATATTGTCAAGAACATATATTAGCTCAAGATGCTTGGTAACAGCATTAGACTGGAGTTTTTCCCCATTTTAAGGCTATACAACAAGCAGATAACGGTGTTTTGAATTGAAAAATTCTAATGAGGATGAGAAGGGGGTGATAGGGAGAAACTAAGCGTTACTTTTACGTGAGCACTTTTATGCGGTCCTTACAGGGCTTGAAAAGCTTTTTGAGCTTACCAAGGCCCCCCTTGTCTCGCATTTCGTCCACTTTCGGACCTGGACTGTAATATTCCAACCTATTCAGGCCTCAGCGGCAGCATCAAATTGATTGAATTATGCTATTTTTTATGTTTAATTTTATCAGCGAGATGCTGTGTCCGAGGCCTGAATAGGTCGCATAAAAGTTTCACGTCAAGAGTAATGCTTGCATTACGAGTTCTTGCCGGAAGCTTGCAAAAGCTTCTTTAGCCTCGAGATAAACTCCGGACGGTATTGCAAATACCGTTCTCTGTTTTTGCACCCAATTTCTTCTAGCTCTTCAGGGGAAAGCTTTAAAATTTTTTTGATGGTTTTTTCGATTGCTTTGCCATCGACATGATAATTTGTCGCTAAACCTTGAGAAGAGCGTATTTTAGAAGTTACAAGGCATCGTGGATCAGTTATAAATTCATTCATGGGTGGGGCATTTGTCGTAATTACAATAGCCTTGGTAGCCATTGCTTCAACAAGAGAATGCCCGTACCCCTCGGTCTCTGATACGCACAAGTGGATACCACACTTATTTTGCAGAGCACGCAACTGGCTCTCAGGCATCCAGTCTGTGATCCATGTGACGTTAATAGGAACACTAACTTCGGGGTCTGCAAATCTAACCGTAGTTAGATGCGGAAATTTTGGATTTTGTTTCCAAGCCTTTATAATCGGATAAGTTCCCTTTTGGGAACTTGTTCCGGCTAAATGAAGAAAGGAATTGTAATCTTTCTTAATCGATTCAATATAATGATCAGGGCTAGAGAATCCAATGTAAAAAGTTTTCATGCCCTGTTTAGTGAAAATTCTATCAACTTCATGCGTTCGGCACAAAATCAAGTCAATCGCATTCAAATAATAAAGATTGTCCCACATCCATTCAGGATTAGGTATGAACCAATTAAGCTCTGCAGAAGAATAACATTCAGGATAAAGAGTTTCGCAAAAAATATTGATTTCAGCTTGTCGAAAATTAAATTTTTTCCCTTCTGTATAATGCCTTACAGAGCATCCTAAAGACTCTAAAACTTCTTTCAAAATTTTATGATCCCGAGCAAGTCCACTTCGATCAGCACAGAAAAGATTTATTTTAACTTTATGATCAGGATAACTTTGATTGCTCTTTCCTCCATGCAATACAGAACAAAAAACTAGGAAAAATAGGAGAAAATTTTTGATCATCGGCTTTTAACTTCTTTTAAAGATTCTAAAAGTTTCTTTTTGTCGATAATTGCAATCCAAGCCTCATTATCGTCCTTGCCATAAGCCAGGTAAATTGTTGAACCCACAACAGCAAAGCCTCCCGGAAAAATGACTCGCTTGTCGTATGACGAACGAGTATAAAACCCGTCGGCCATAATAGGCGAATGGGACATGGCCTTGACATAAAAAGGAGGGTCTAATGAAAAGGTATATGCTCCCATGTAGTAATGATACATGTGGACACCTCTAGAAGCTTCAGAGTCAGTAACATTCATAGAGTGAAAGAAGGCTAAATAATTCCCGTCAACTTCAATAGCGGGGGTGCCTCCACGTCGCTCGCCCCAATTCCAGGTACTAATGTAGGGTGTTTCAGCAATTGTCGAACATTCACCGGTAATAAAGTCCGGATGAATAATTTCATGAGGATTAATTAAATAACCAAGCATCATACTGCCTCTCCAATCGAAAGGCACCCAGTTTTTTTGAACTCGGCGTGTATTATATTCGCGTGGGTGGTAAAGTTTGATCGGCTTTGACATGTGGAATTTAGATTTTCTAAAGGAAAGTTTCGCCAGATACATATCTCGACGATGGGATGTACTCGGATTTTCGACTTCCATGTTGTCATTATAGAGGACGTAAATAGTGTCGTTGGAAACGAAAAGTCTTGCATCCTCCGCCTGGGAAGGTGTTTTATCACCTCTGCGACGTGAATTTAAAAGCTGAGGTTTTGAGATAACTTCTAAAGCCTCATTAAGCATAACTACTCCAATGTAGGAGATCCATGGTTTATGAGGTGCCAAGCAGTATCTAAAGCTTAATAGAAATCCTTCTTTTGTTTTAAGAAGAGAAGGATTCCAGATATAAGGAAACTCTTTTAGCTTAATTTGCGTTGTTGCGATCACCATATCCGATTTGAGCTTTTCCTTGCCCTCTAAGGAGAAAGATATACTCGCGGTGAAGATCAAAAAAGCCAAAAAAAAAGTATTCATGATTTTGACTATATCCTTAAGTTAGTTACTCTAGTATTAGACTGTTTACACTGGCTTATGAATCCAAAGAAAAACAGGCTTCCAACTGAGCTAATAGTGTTAATTACGGTTCATACCGTGCTTTGCCGTTGTCAGATAAAGCATCAGTTAACGTTGAAACAACGTCATATCGCATTGTATACAAATTAATGTTATTTGGCAGATAAAATTCCATATCGTAAGGAAGGAAAATATCATTACGCTTAATGAAATTTAGAATTTTTTTCATTCCCGATTTGCGAATGATCATCGAATAAGCACCGTACCGAGCTCCGACTTTTCTAAAATCTTTAGAAATGTCTTTACGTCCGATAAATCTTTCAATATTTTTAGGCGCAAAATTTGGCCTTTTTGCATACCCTGTGCAAGGGATATATTCTCCATTAGCTCTTTTCGTGTCTGGATCAGTGAAAAGCACATCCCAATTATCTTTGCCGACAAGTGCATCTAATTTTTTAATGAGTGCTGTAAGCTCATTTGGATCTTTAAATACTTCTATGTCATCTTCCATGACCCAGATGGTTTTAAATCCTGAATCTAGAGCATCCTGGAGAATTGATAGGTGGCTTAAAACGATTCCAATAGCACCGCGAGATAAACAATGGCTGTAGTAATTTCGCCCTACTTTTTCAATAAGTTCATGGTTATTTTCTCCTTTATTTTCCTGCAAATAGCAAGTGCCCATAATTCCTTTTTGCATCCATGGTTTAAATGTGACACCTAAAGAATTTAAGACTTTGCTCGGAAGCTCCCACCCATTTACAGCAGAAAAACGATAGGGTAGAATACCATAGGGCGCCAATTGTGCGAGACTTTGATTGAATTTTTCGGGACGTTGATCCAGGTTAATCATATAAATAAAATCAATTCCCCGCATGGTGTTTTGCTTTGATTTGTTAGGGGCGGGTTTAAAATTATCCTGAAGTAACCCTGAAATGTTTCCCGTCAGCATCGCAAAAATAATAAATAAACAGCGTAGGCACATATTGTGAAGCCTTAATTTTATTGCTCAGTTTAAGAGTTTTCCAGTTTACTCACATATCATAATGAGTTCTATTTCGCTCTGAAAAGGTTTTTTTCTACATAGACGTAAAGCTTGTCTTTTTAACACATAGTCAACGTGTGCGTCAAGAAATCTCTTTTGATAAAGAAATCGAGAGGTTAAATATAAACAGAGAAATTTCAGTTATGACTCTACAGCTATGATTGAGGCATGAATTGTCCAAAAGCACTTTGTACTGCTTCTTCTTCGCCAGGAGAATATTTCAATGCAATATGATTTTCAAATCGAACGATTTCTTTGCGATAAGTAAGATTTACAGTTCCAATAGCTCCATGACGGTTTTTTGCAACAATAAGTTCTGCCAAGCCCGGTTTATCTAGACTATCATAATACTCTCGTCTTAAAAGAAACATGACTATGTCCGAATCCTGTTCGATACTTCCGCTTTCTCTTAAGTCACTCATGACAGGGCGATGGCCAGGTCTTTCTTCAACCTTTCTGGATAGCTGGGATAAACACAGGACCGGTATATCTAGCTCTCTTGCAAGATTTTTTAACATTCGGGAAATCTCAGAAATTTCACTCTGTCGGCTTTCAGGTCCCCGGCTTGTAGAGGCTCCTGAGATTAGCTGTAGGTAATCGATTACAAGGAATCCAATATTGTAGGATTCTTTCATGCGACGTGCACGTGCACGCAAATCAGTGATTTTTAAACCAGGCTGATCATCAATAATCATTGAATGTTTTTGCATTTCTCCGACACATTGCACAACGCGCTGGAATTCGCGGTTATCAAGAGAACCTGTTTTGATTTTGGTCGACTCCACTTGAGATTGTGAGCAGATTATCCTATGGACAAGTTGCTCCGCACTCATTTCTAAGGAAAAGATACCTACAGGCACATTATTTTTAAAACAGACATTTTCCGCCATATTTAAAGCAAAAGCCGTTTTACCCATGGCAGGTCGAGCGGCTAAGATCATGAGATTGGAATTGTTAAGCCCATTTAACATTTTGTCAAAATCCGCAAAATGGGAAGGGATTCCGGTAATACCCCCGGCATCGGGACCAAGCAACTGATATTTCTCTTGCGTAGCTTCGAGCTCTTTTATGTAGGACGTTTGGGAGGTCGCTTTTACTCCACTTAAAATCTCTGATAAAAGGACACCGCTATTTGGATTAGCAGATTGGCTGATTTTAAATAAGAGTTGTTGGGCTGTGTCTAAAGTTTCAAGGACGTTTTGGGGCTCTTCTAAGGCGTTTTTTTCGATAATTTGGGAAGCATTGATCATTTTCCGCAATATCGATTTATCTTTGACTATTTGAGAATATTCTTCGATATACGCTGAGGTTCCAGCATACTGAGCAAGAGTGGTTATATAGGCAGGGCCTCCAACAGCTTTGAGCTTTTCTTGGCGCTTAAGCTCCTCGCAAATTAAATGAACATCTGCAGGTTTATCACTTTTATAAGCTGATTTTAAGACACTGAATATGAGTTTGTGCTCTGTGTAGTAGAAATCTGAATCATCAAGCGCATCGGCGGCGATATTTAAACTATTGATGCTTGTTAACATGCATCCTAAGACCATCATTTCGGCTTCTTTTGAATTAGGAGCAATTCTTACTTTTGTGTCTGAGTCTGTCATTTTATTTTCTTTAATATTGGTTTACGATTTATAGCAGTTGATAGAAGGGTGAGGTTCCAAAATAACAAAATGGGCATTATTTAGAAACGATTGAAATTTTTTGGAAAGAGAGGGTACACGGGCAATAAGAACAAATAACTATACCGAAGAGCGTTCAAATTTTGGATTTTTGGC
>JACDDG010000014.1 GCA_013817115.1 Parachlamydiaceae bacterium
GTCTAGCTCTGAGCCTTCTCCTTATGTGCGCTTCTATTGCTTTCAATTGTGCGGTATATTGGGTCATCTTGAAGTACGATGCCCACCCTTGGTACCATGTTTTATTTCCATCATGGCCCGTTCAATTGAAAGATGAGTACCTCTAGGGATTAGCTCTTTAACCTTTTCCATTGCTTTATCATAGGTAGCTTTGGCTATGGCTATTGTTCCATTGACTATTGTCATTCCAAGAAATTTTACTCGATCAGATTTTGCGGTTTTACTCTTCTCTTCATTAACCTTGAGTTTGAGCTTATTCTCGATAAATTTCTTTATCGATTCCATTACCCTTTCTGCTCCTCTTTGTGATCTTACAAATATATTGCAGTCGTCTGCAAAGCGGCAGAACTCAAGTCCGCGGTCTTCCAGTTCTTTATCTAGTTCGTCTAACACCACATTACTTAACAATGGACTCATAGGGCTACCTTGAACGGAACCTTCTTCTGATGGGATAATGATTCCATCACTCATGATTCCGCCACGCAAAATCATGCCTATAAGTCTGAGGACTCTTGTATCGTTTATGTGACTTTTCAGACGGTGAATTAATCTATCATGGTTGATTCGATCAAAAAATTTTGATAGGTCAATGTCCACGATGTATTCTTTCCCAGATTGCACGATTTTCTGTGCTTGTTGGACCGCTTGTTGTTGGTTTCTTCCTGGGCGGAAACCAAAGCTATTTTCTGAGAAGGTAGAGTCTAAGATTGGTTCTAAAACCATCTTCATTGCCATGTGGAGTATCCGATCTTTAACGATGGGAATTCCAAGCAATCTGACTCCTTTTCCTCCGGGTTTGGGTATTTCAACACGTTTTACCGGTGTTGGTTTGTACGTCCATTTCAGTACCTCTTGCCTGAGTTGGATTAGATTTTCTTCTAGATTTTCCTCGTACTCTTCAATGGTAATTCCATCTATTCCTGGGGCACCTTTGTTCTGTTTTACCAGTTTAAAGGCTTTCCTAAGCGTTCCAAGCGCGCAGATATCTTCGAAAAGATCTATTTCATTGAATTTGATCATTTTACTTTCTATTTTGCATTGTTATTTCGTAGACCCCTCTTCTTGTCGAAATCATTACGATGATTCTTTCAAGTTGAGGTTATATCTTCAGGTCTCATAACAATAGTTTCTAATGTTAGAGTTATTGCGTATTAACATGTCCGCGTTGGCCTATAGATCCTTTGTTCTAGGTTATAGAGAATTCTATAGGTTTCTTTGGACACCCTTGCCTTCATCTACATGTTCCCTCCTTTAAGGGCCATGATCGGATTTTCACCGGCTAGTTATTATTCATGCCGGGCACAACCATAGCGGCGCTACGCTAGCTATGGGCTACAAAAAGATTTTTTGGGCTCACTTTTTTTTTACGACAACCGTTTAGTTTTATCAAAGTCTCTTATTTTACTACCGTTTCGGTATCCTGATAGCTGTAGAGGGGGCTAAATTATCCGAAGATAATCTATTATAATGCCTTAGTACATCTACTTCGACGTTGTACTTACGCGAAAGCTTCCACAAATTATCCCCCTCCTGAACAATGTAGAGATAATCTCCTTTTGAAGAATCTACTTTTGATTTTGTAGGAAGAGACATTTTTGCTATATGCTTTGTCGGTGAAACTTTAGCCAGAGGCACAGCTACCACTTTCTTTTCCGGAATAACCTGCGGTTTTTCCATCCCCTTCAATTGTGCATTTTGTGCTTTCACGACCATTGACTCTGCAGCTGAAGGCACAAAATGTAGTAATGCTGATTGATAGTGAAAGTTCTCAGGAGCACCTTCTCCGGCATAATCATAAAGACGCTGAGCTGCCATCTTCCAAACCGCATCGCTTCTAGGACCTTTTAACAAAGCAAGTGCAAGCTGTTCACTTTGCACAGTTTTTTCGGTCAAAAGAGTTAAAAGACTCAACACATGATGATCATCTAATTTTTTAGCTGCAAAAGCTCCGTCGATTTTAAGCAACAGCTCCGCAGCTGCAACAGACCCCTTTTGAACATATTCTAATAAAACATTTTGGCGACGGGTTTCAGATAAATCACCAAACTGTCGCTGCTGCTCAGCCACCTTCGCAAGCATTGCGAAATCACCCTGAAGCAAAAATGCCACAATTTCATTTCTTTCAACAGCAGGATCAAGACGTCGAAAAAGGGGTTCTATGGCTGCAAATTCTGATGTAAGAAAAAAAGAATCCATTAAAGAAATCTTTTGCAGCTTGCTTTCATTAGCTTTTAACAATAAAAACAAACCTTTAGGGGTTTGTGGCCATAGTTCATTCTCTGCAAATGCACCAATAGAAGCAAAATGAGTTTCGCTAAGACCCGGATATACTGTGATTAACGCTAATGTGCCGTTAGTTCGTCGACCATAGGCTATGACGCGCTTTTGTGGTTTATAAGGATAGCCTTCTAAGGCTCTCGCAAAATCAAAATGATGAAACGCGATAAGACAAGCTAAAGCTAAATCACGCTCAGAATATCCATTCTCTACAGAAGTCGTGCTTTTTAATTTCTTCAGTAGCTGTTCGTAAGGCAAGACTTGCAGCTTCCGAATCCACTGACTGCTAGATTCATCAGCCGCCAGTGGGGGTGCCTCAGACTTTGGAGTTATGACAGGCTTTTGCTCGCAATAAAGTGCGGGTGAACGCTCCTTAAAGATCCAATATGACATGGAGGTAAGCAGAAGGATGTTAAGAAATCCGCTGACTGCTAAAGCGCCAATTACACGCTTTGTGTGTTTGTAGTACATTGTTCTAAACGCCCCTGTAGAGCATCGAGCTCTTCGCAAATCCCTTTGGGCAATCGATCCCCAAACACTTTAAGATAATTTCGCATTTCGTCTACCTCAGCCTTCCAAGCCTGAATGTCAACGCTTAACAAAGACTGCATCTCTTTATCCGTTACGTTTAAATTTGATCTGTCTAAGCTTTGCAAAGTCGGTAAATAGCCGATCGGAGTTTTCACTGAATTACTTTCATTTCTCTTATCGCCACTAGAACTGCGCTCGAAAACCCACTTGAGAACACGTACATTTTCTCCAAAACCTGGCCAAAGCCACTTACCCTCAGAATCTTTCCTGAACCAATTCACGGAAAAAATGTGAGGCATTCGGCCGGCTGATTTTTTTTCACTAGAACCTCTTTGTCCCATTTTAAGCCAATGCCCGAAATAATCCCCCATATGATATCCACAAAAAGGAAGCATGGCAAATGGATCATGTCGAAGTTTACCCAACTGACCTGCGGCCGCGGCCGTCATTTCAGAAGAAACACTCGCACCTAAAAATGTGCCATGATGCCAATCAAATGCTTCGTAAACAAGAGGAACGACTGATTCACGACGGCCACCAAATAAAATAGCTGAAATCGGTACACCTTTTGGATCTTCCCACGCCGGATCGATCACAGGACACTGCGAAGCTGGAACGGTAAAACGCGCATTTGGATGAGCTGCCTTTTCGCTAGATTTCGGAGTCCACTCATTCCCTAACCAATTAATTAAGTGTTTTGGGGGCTGCGAAGTCATTCCCTCCCACCAAACATCACCCTCTGGAGTTAATCCTACATTTGTAAAAAGAGCATTTTCCCGCATTGTTTCCATGGCATTGCGATTTGAAGCCATAGACGTACCCGGAGCAACTCCAAAAAAACCTGCCTCAGGATTAACAGCATACAAACCACCATCTTCACCGAATTTCATCCAGGCGATATCATCCCCGATCGTTTCAACTTTCCAGCCCGGCAATGTAGGAATCAACATCGCTAAGTTTGTTTTTCCACAAGCACTTGGAAAGGCTGCAGCGATATATTTTTTCACCCCTTCAGGGCTTGTAATTCCTAAGATCAGCATGTGTTCGGCCATCCAGCCCTCATCACGAGCCATTACGGAAGCAATGCGCAAGGCAAAACACTTTTTCCCTAATAAAGCATTGCCACCATAACCACTACCGTAAGAACAAATAGAACGTGTTTCAGGAAAATGGGCAATATATTTATGCTCAGGATTTGAAGGCCATGAAGAATCCTTTTCACCAGGGTGAAGAGGTTTTCCGACAGAATGTAAACAAGGAACGAAGAAATCATCTCCTAAGACCTTTAATGCTGCGTCGCCCATACGCGTCATCAGACGCATCGAACACACCACATAGGCTGAATCTGTGATTTGAACTCCGATATGGGAAATCGGAGATCCCAAAGGCCCCATGCTGTAAGGAATGACGTACATTGCGCGTCCAACCATGCACCCTTTATAAAGCTCGTTCAATAAAGCTTTCATCTCTTCAGGATCTTTCCAATTGTTAGTAGGACCGGCGTCAATTTGATTTTTTGAACAGATAAAAGTACGATCTTCTACGCGTGCGACATCATCCTCCGATGATCTGCAGAGAAAGCTGTTGGGACGCAATTTTTCATTAAGCTGGATGAGATGACCGCTTTGAACCATTTGACGGCAAAGTTCTTCATACTCATTAATAGATCCATTACAAAAATGCACTTTTGCAGGTTGGCAAAGTTCAAATGTTTCTTTTATCCATGCAATAAGAGTTTTATTTTGAGTCCAGTTTTCGATTGCTATATTCGTTTCCATGTATCGATTCCTCAGAGTGATAATGCTAGTCATCGGAAGGCTAAAATCGTGGTTGCGCTCTCGCGTGACTTTCTCGCGCCCCTACCGGGGCGCATGTTTGTAATGGTTCGAACCCCGGGTTCCGCTATCGCTACACCCGGGGCTATTAACAGTTCCCCCTGCCGGGGGATAAAACATTGTTAAGAAAGGCTAAGTTGAAGCTAGAAAAATCATTCATGCTCCGATCCCCTGGTAGGGGGAACTGTTAATAGCCCCGGGTGCGGGTGCAGCGATAGCGGAACCCGGGGTTCAAATCATTACAAAACATACGCCCCGGTAGGGGCGCGGGAAATCCACGCAAGAGCGCAACAAAATTATATACCCCTCAATCCTTGCTTGAAGCGAGTTAAACGATGACCTTGCACACATTATAACGATTAATTTCAGTATTAATTTTTTCGTTTTTTAAATTTATCTATGTACTCCAATGCTTTACCTGTCCCGAGGCAAACTGCAAGTAATGGTTGAGGAGCAATGATGACAGGCAAGCCTGTTTCTTTAATCAGAGCTTTATCAAGACCTTTAATGAGAGCGCCTCCGCCGGCAATAACCATACCTCTTTCCACCAAGTCTGCCGCAAGTTCTGGAGGAGCTTTTTCCAGCGTTAAACGCACATTTTCGATGATCTGTTGAATAGGTTCAGCTAGACACTCACGAATTTCTACAGAATTGATACGTTTGGTGACTGGAAGACCGGCAACCTGATCGCGTCCACGCACCTCCATCTCAAGCTCGTTGCCGCCCAATGGGTATGCCGAACCGATTGTCATTTTAATTTCTTCGGCAGTCCGGGGTCCAATCATTAAGTTGTAGGTACGACGCATGTAATTGATGATGCATTCATCAAATTCATCCCCTGCAATCCGCAGTGAACGAGATTCGACAATACCGCCAAGAGAAATAATAGCAATTTCTGTCGTTCCTCCGCCGATATCAATGATCATATTTGCGAAAGGTTCATGCACCGGAAGATCTACACCAATTGCCGCTGCCATTGGTTCTTCAATTAAAATAACCTCTTGGGCGCCAGCATGTAAGGCAGAATCTTCCACCGCACGCTTTTCAACTCCTGTAATCCCGGACGGAACAGCAATTAAGATTTTAGGTCTAAAGAGACTGCGCACAGGTGTTACACGACTGATGATAACTTTGAGCATCCCTTCAGCGATTTCGAAGTCTGCAATAACCCCATCCTTCATCGGACGTACAGCATGAATTTTGCGAGGAGTTTTTCCAAGCATCGCCTTGGCCTTATGACCAACAGCTAATACTTCATTGGTCATCGAATCGACTGCAACCACTGAAGGTTCAGCTAAAACGATACCTTTACCACGGACAAACACCAAAGTGTTTGCAGTACCCAAGTCAATCCCAATATCATTAGAAAAAACGCCACGAAAGCTATTTATCTTACCGACGGCTGCATGATAGAGCGCGCTAGGCGTCCAATTATTCTTTTTTTTAGTCATTTAGTCATTATGTTTGTAAAAGCTCTAAAACTTCTTCCCAGGTCAATTTCTCGATGACATCTTCATCGCAACTGATGATCTGCTGATTAATTCCCTTCTTGCGTTCTTGTAATTGCATGATTTTCTCTTCGATTGTATCAAGTGTAATCAATTTGCAAGCAGAAACAGAACGCTTTTGTCCAAACCGATGCACGCGATCGGTTGCTTGGCTTTCAACTGCCGGATTCCACCACATATCGTAATGAATGACGGTGTCAGCTCCGGTCAAATTAAGCCCGATACCACCTGCTTTCAATGACAACAAGAAGACCGAGGTCTGCTCATCCTCGTTAAAACGCTTCACAATATCAAGCCGATTTTTGCTTGAACCATCAAGATATTCAAACCGAATTCCTAGCTTCTCAAGATCATGCACCATGATCTTTAGCATTCTCGTATACTGACTGAAGACAACGGTCTTGTGTTTACCTTCAATCAGGGTCTGCAATAGCTCCAGTAACAAATCATACTTTATAGAGTCGCCTGCCTCAGGTTTATCTTTCGCAAAGATAGCCGGGTGGCAACAAATCTGCTTCAGACGTGTCAATGTTGCCAGAACGTGGATTTGAATGCGATCAAAACCTTCCTTTTTCACAAGCTGAGACAGTTCTTCCCGAGCAGTTTTTGCATAAGATTGATAAAGTTCACGTTGTAAATCAGATAGATGGCAACGATAAATTATCTCTGAAATAGGAGGTAAATCTTCTAGAACATCTTTTTTCATACGACGTAAAATGAAGGGATTTACTTTTTTACGCAGGATATCCATATTGGTGCTTAGCGTCTGACCGGAAGTTCGCACGTATTTTTCCACGAAACGCTCGTAGGAACTTAATAAACCAGGCATAAGAAAGTCGAATAAACTCCAAAGTTCATCCAAAGAATTTTCAATAGGAGTACCGGTAAGAATCAGACGATGCATTGCTTGAATCATTTTGACTGACTTTGCATTCCTAGTGCTACGATTTTTTATATGCTGTGCTTCGTCAAGAATCACGTAATCGAACATGATGGTCTTATAGAATTCGATATCTTTTTGTAAAAGACTATAGGAGATAATCACGACATCAAATTTCGCAAAAGATGAAAGAAGTTTTTTCCTTTGCGCAGGCGTTCCATCAACCGGCAAAGCTGCAAGCTTAGGATTAAACTTTTTCAACTCTTCTTTCCAATTATAAACAAGCGAAGTCGGGCAAACAACCAAAGTTTTAGCATTTGGATTGTTTTCCATATGCTGAGTTATAGCAATGATAGCCTGCAAAGTTTTGCCTAAGCCCATATCATCAGCTAAAATACCATTTAAATGCATGCTACGAAGACGTTCTAACCAGCTAACTCCATCAATTTGATAAGTACGTAATTTCGCTTGAATAAGGTCTGGAATAGGGGCCGGAACCATCGAATGATTACCCAACATCTGCTGTTGAATTTTCTTCAATTTATCACTCATCGAAAACTCGATAGGCAACCCTTCAAACTGCTCAGGATGAAGACTTGATAGACTCCAAAGAGGACGTCGTTCGATGTGATCAGTTAATTCTGAGATACCAATCTCATCAAAAAGCTGCAAGGTCTTAGCTAATGTATCAAGATCAAGAGCTAAAATTTTATGAGATTTAATACCCTCTTGAGAGTTCTTCTTTTTCGAAGGCTTAGTGCGGGATAGCTCAATAAATGCACGGCGTGAGGCTAAACACTCCCATAACATATTAAAGGAAACCCCTTTAAGATGACCTTTGACTTTAAGATCAACTTCATAAAAGTCAATCCTTTCAGTTTCCTTCAAGGATAATACGAATTGGGTGTCATCATAAACAAACTGCTCAAGCAAATTCTGGGGGCAATTGAAATGAACGAAATGTTGATTACGCGGAATCACTTCCGTCATAAATTCAACAATTTTTTTGTCAGATTTAGCTGTATACACAGCCCCTTGACCATCAAGATCAAAACCTTGGAAGAGATCTTTTATAATACGCTGCTCTTCGGTTAGATTGCGGGCTAAGATTCCTTGAGAAGTTACAAATGGTGTAATATGCGCAATAGTTAGCTGTGAAGCTGCTGCAGGCACCTTAATCTTATCATAGATAAAGGTTAGAGAAGCTTCCAGTTCCCCATCAAGATAATTGATATCACATGCCGCAGTCAACTTACCCACAAACGGAAGAGTCACGAACTCTTCAATAATTTCGCGATTCGAAACTTCTGCATAATGCATAAGCTCCGGCAAAGAATTCTCTACAAACGTGCCGAAAAGAGGTTCAGGAATGGTAATCTCACGAATCACATGAATATTACGCAGATGCTTTCTGCGGATAGCTTGTGGAAAACGGTAATAGACCTTTTCAAAGATCATTCCTGGTTGAGCACATGCAAAGAACCGAGCTTCTACAAGTTCAACTTTCTGTTGGTTTCCTAACATGATAGAAGGAGAGAGTAGTATTTTTGGTGCGACTGCATTTAAATACTCTAAATCGAAATTAAGATGACAAGGGGTAGGAGAAAAACGTAAAGGCTCTTCTAAGGATAGATGATAGATGCATGACATTGGAGCGTAAGAAGTTTCCAACTCATCCTTCGGCACTCGGGTATGCTTTCGAGCCATAGCCATTTCGTGCGCATGAGCCAATATAGCACCAAATGCTTCTGAATCAAATTGAGCAATCCGAAGATTTGGCTCATCATTAGATTCTACGAAGTAAGCGTTGTCAAGAATCAATTTTAAAATGGAGCGGCTTTCTTCATCAAATGAATCAAGCAGAAAGAAATAATGTTTGCTGCCGATATAAAAAGGTTCACAATAGCGCACAGCATCTAAAAATTCTTTAACATTTGGAATATTTAAAGGTTTTGATCGATAAGGTAAACGCAAGGCAAGTTGGACTTCAGGATTGTACACCAGATTATTTTGGGCCTGAGGAAAAGGATTCATTAAGATGACGGCAAGCTCTGCAGGATCACAAGCAGGATCTTCTTCAAAGTGAAAGAAAGGGGATTGCCCTAAAACGCATGAAGAGCTGACATATTCCTCTAGAAGCTCTTTTTGGCATTTGATTCCGCGGCGCACCTTTTCTTTTGATTCAGCTTCTTTGATCGTTTTTCTCAAGTTTTCTTTTTCTTTTTCATCAATGTGAGGTTCTTGGTCGATGCTGTTTTCTTTAGAATAAGCAATTAAAAGTGCATCAAAATGCTCTTCAAGATAAAACAACACGGCGGCAAGATGTTGGCAGTCATATTTATATGAGCAATCACAATCTGAGTCCATTGTAGAGGATCCGATCCTATCAATTTCAATTTCACATTGATAGGCATGATCAAAACTACCCATGACTTTACAACAAAATCGCACGCTTCGAGGATCGAGCTTTGCAATTTTTGCAGATAAAATCATCTTTTTGTCATAGGACTCTTTCCCTTCTTTAAGTACATTAGAAGAGTAATCTCGCTTAAGTTTACGAAAATTTAGCATAGTTCCAACATCCTATAGAAAGAGTCCATTAGGTTTAAGGACGTGGGCCAAAATAATATTTACTTTTAGACTGGCTAAAGCCTTCCGCCATGGAACGTTTAAAAGTGACCCCACATTACGATATTGGTTCACTTTTGAATGTTCAACCACGGGGCTTTGGCTCAGTCTAAAGCCAAACTTATTATTGCCCACCTCCTTATGAGAAAGTATAGTCATTTTTCTGCCAATTTGTCATCTTCTTTATTTTAATGCTATTTGATTTTTTCTGGTTGACTGAAAATCACCCTAATCCTATACTGTGACGATATGCGGGCGTAGCTCAGTGGTAGAGCATCACGTTGCCAACGTGAGGGTCGTGAGTTCGAGCCTCATCGCCCGCTATTTTTGATTGTGAGTTCTTACATTTTTTTATTATGTGCGGGCGTAGCTCAGTGGTAGAGCATCACGTTGCCAACGTGAGGGTCGTGAGTTCGAGCCTCATCGCCCGCTCACTTTTTACCCATTAAACATAGCGAGGTTACTTGTGTCTGACACAATTTCTGATACAGCAGCGGTCACTAAACCTAACATTTCCGAATTTAAAAATGATAACGTTTCAGTCAAAATGGAAAAACTTCCTGGCTGCCACGTAAAAGTAGAAGTTTTTATCAGTCCATTGGCTTCTAAAGCTGTTTATTCGAAAGCAATCAAAACAATCAGTAAAGAAATTTCAGTTCCAGGTTTCCGTAAAGGTAAAGCGCCAACAGACATTGTGTTAAATAAATACAAAGATTACGTCGAAAAAGAATGGAAAGAAAGATTACTCCGCACTGCAGCTTCAGAAGTTATCTCATTAAGTGGCATCACTCCTTACCGAAATGATAGTGCAACAGCTGCTGAGCTAAAAAAAGCATCACTAGAAGAAACAAGTGAAGCCTTTTTTGCGTTTGAACATGCACCTGAAGTTCCCTTAATTGATCTGAATGCATTAAGCTTAAAGCAAGTTGAACCTAAACCGGTAACAGATCAAGAAGTAGAAGAACAAATTGACAAACTTAGATTGCAAGCAGCTAAATGGGAACCTATTGTAGACCGCCCTATTGAAGAAGGCGATTATGCAGATTTAACTATTCAATCTCTTGATGATACGGAAGAAATGTTGTGTGAAAACACACGTTTCGTTGTTCGGAAGGATAAGATGTCGTCTTGGATGCACCGCCTTCTCATTGGTTTAAACAAAGATGAGACTGTTGAGGGTGTTAGCGAACAAGATCAATCGAACACCACTTACGACACAGACGGAAACCAAACTCCTTTTACCCCGACAAAATTCAAACTCACTGTAATCGGAATTTTCAAGCCTATCCTTCCTGAATGCGATGAAGAATTTTGCAAGCAAATGGGATGCACATCTGTTGAGGACCTAAAGGGTAAAATTCATAAAGAACTGACCAGCAATCATGCAACTAATGCTCGAAAAAACTTCGAGGGTCAAGTTATTGAACAGCTGTTAACTCTCTACCCTTTTGAAATTCCCGCCACAGAATGGAATGAAGAAAAAAATCTTCAATCAGAACGCCTTAGAAAAAAACTGGAATCTAATGAAATTTCTCCGACAGAGAAATTGCGATTAATGCAAGAAGCCGAGCAATACATCTCAAGTCTTCCAAACAGCTATCGTTTATTTTTCTTAGCTAAGAAATTTGCTAAAGAAGCGAAGATTACTATCACAGAAAATGAATTGGCAAATGAGATCTCTCATCACCTATTGTTAAGCCGGTCTTCTTATGACACTTTGATTGACGAAACGATGGAACCAAGAAAAGTTCAATCAATGATTTTTAACCATCTCCTTCTTCACAAAACCATTCAGCATATTACCCAGCACGCTCGTATGGAGTAATTGATGGCCAAACTTCGATCAACCCCCTATTTTCAGAAATTTTGGCAAGTTTCTGAAAATAGGAACTGACCAGTGAAGTTTGCAAAAAAGTAAGTTTTAGAAAAACACTTTTAGTTGGCGTATATATAGCTCGAAGATTCTCTCATCTCTGTAGGGCGATTGCAGTATGATCAATTACATAAATTTAAGGGAAGTATCGTTTTCGATGGCAAAAATTCCCCTTATCGGTTAAAATAAACTCAAAGCAAGGCTGCCCATAAAGTAATCGTCGTATCAAATAGATGCGTGACTTTGGCTCCTTTAAATTACAACAAGGTTAGGAGCTCCCCAATGCCAGGCCATGATCACCAAGACCAATCAAGACCTACATTTTCACTTACACCCTATGTTATCGAAGATACGGGCAGAGGCGAACGCTCAATGGATATCTATTCTCGCCTTTTAAAGGATCGTATTATCTTTATTGGCAGTGATATTACAGATCAAGTCGCGAACGTTGTTGTAGCACAACTTTTGTTTTTAAAAATGGAAGACCCTAAGAAAGATGTCCACATCTACATCAATTCGATGGGAGGATACATCACAGCGGGTTTAGCGATTTATGATACCCTTCAATGGATTGGGTGCAATGTCCACACATATTGCATAGGACAAGCCTCTTCTATGGGAGCTCTCCTGTTAATGGCCGGCACAAAAGGTATGCGTTTTGCTCTACCAAACAGTCGCATCATGATTCACCAGCCCTGGGGCGGTGTAGGAGGAACTTCTGAAGATGTGCGCATTCAAGCGGAAGAAATCCTTAAAATGCGCAAACGCCTCAATGAAATTATGGTCGAATGCACGGGACAATCCTTAGATAAAATTATTCAAGATTCAGATCGTGACTTTTATATGGACCCTCAGGAAGCAAAATTATATGGTATCATCGATGAAGTCGTTGTACCTAAGAAGAAATAGGTTCTTTTAATTTATGTCGAAAAAAAATCTGCCCCCACAAGAAGTTATTGCCTGTTCATTTTGTGGACGTACTGAAGAAGCTGTAGAAAAGCTTGTCGCTGGCCCCAACGCCTACATTTGTGACAAGTGTATTAAGCTGTGTTCCGGTATCGTCGACAAAAAAAAATCGGCATCGACCTCCCAGCGTGATTTTAAAATCCTAAAACCAAAAGAAATCAAAGAGCGGTTGGATGAGTATATTATCGGGCAAGAAAATGCTAAACGTACCATTGCAGTTGCCGTCTACAATCATTATAAAAGAATTTTGGCCCAATCGGGAACGAAAAAAGACCAGATCGAATTCAGTAAATCAAACGTTCTTTTATTTGGACCTACAGGTTCCGGTAAGACATTAATAGCCAAAACTTTAGCGCAAATTTTAGATGTACCTTTTACGATCACCGACGCTACAACCCTTACTGAAGCTGGTTATGTGGGAGAAGATGTCGAAAACATCATTCTGCGTTTATTGCAAGCAGCAGACTTTGATGTGGCTAAGGCTGAAAAAGGGATTATCTATGTCGATGAAATCGACAAAATTAATCGCACGACTTCTAATGTTTCGATCACGCGTGATGTTTCCGGAGAAGGGGTTCAACAAGCTCTGTTAAAAATTGTTGAGGGTACTGTTGCAAATGTTCCGCCTAAAGGTGGGCGTAAGCATCCTAATCAAGATTACATCAAGGTCAATACTGAAAACATTTTGTTTATCGTAGGTGGAGCCTTTGTTAATCTAGATAAAATCATCGCAAAACGTCTTGGTCGCAGCGTTATTGGTTTTAATCATTCAAACGACAACAAAGAATCCGTCGATATCACACAAAAGAATTTGCTGCTCTCTAAAGCCAGTGCTGAAGATTTTGTCCAGTTCGGCATGATTCCTGAGTTTATTGGCCGTTTCAATAGCATCGCTAATTGCAATGAATTAACTCTTGAAGACCTCACAGAGATCTTGACTGGTCCTAAAAATGCAGTCATCAAGCAATTTATTTCGATGTTTGAGATGGAAAATGTCAAACTGACATTTACTCCGGATGCATTACTTGCGATTGCTAAGAAAGCACGTGAAGCAGGAACAGGCGCAAGAGCCTTGCGTATGATTCTTGAAGAAGTGATGCGCGACCCAATGTATGAAATCCCATCTGATGACACTTGCGAAGAAATTATCATCGAAAAAGAATGTGTCACTGACGGTCATCCTCCTATAATTAAGCGTTCCGCTGGAATTGCTAAAGATATGGAAGGCATTGTAGGTTAAGCTAAACTGAAATGTTTTTTAATAAACTCGTATTGGGCGTCACCACATTGTCATTAACTTAATATGTGGCTTTGTCGCGACCCTACCAGGGTGCATGTTTTTTAATGATCTAAGCCACAGGTTCCGCTATCGCTCCACCTGGGGCTATTAACAGTTCCCCCTGCCGGGGGTAAGGCATGAATGGCTTATCTTGCCTCTAATTTAGCCTTTTATTAACGTTGTTCTATCCCCCGGTAGGGGAAACTGTTAATAGCCCCGGGTGCAGCGATAGCGGAACCCGGGGTCAGATTATTACAAAAAGTGCGCCCCGGTAGAGGCGCGAGAAAGCCGCCAAACTTCTCCTTAAATTGATGACAGTGCTTCGCTGTCCTACGCTAATCATTTCATGACATAAGTAAAAATCTCTCTAATCGTTCTAGCATAGTTTTTGGTGATTATGAAAATAATTCTGCTATCTCCAAATGATTTCCTTCATCTTTCTACCCAACAAAAATCTCAATATCAATTACTTATCAAAGAAGAACTTTGGTGTTGCCTTGAAGGAAAAGACCCTTGGGGCATTACAAATGCAGAAATTCATGGGGCGGTAGCATTAGGAGCTAATGAAGAGCTCATTGGCTTAGCGATTGTAAGCTTTCGAATGAACATGCGTTGGGCTAAACTTCTTTCATTTTATATACTCCCCCCTTTTGCTGAAGATGACAATAAACTATTGGAACTATTATCGGCCATAGAACAGAAGCTTCGCTCTCTGAATTGCAACACAATCTCGTATATTTATACTAGTGGCGATTCGACAGATGGGCAAATGCAACGCATTTATGCTCAAGCGGGGTGGAATCCTCCCTTTCAGCACATGGCGCGTTTATTTTTTTATACTGCCGATTTTCATCCAATTTGGCTTGAAGAGTATCGTAAACTCCCTTTAGAGAAAGGGTACCAATTATTTCCATGGAGATTTCTACGAACTCCCGAGCGCGAAATGCTAGTTCGTCAACATGAAGAAAACGCCTTTCCAGCTAGTATCTCTCCTTTTTTCGAAGAATCTCGGATCGAACCCCTTAATAGTATCGGCATTCGCTATAATAAAAAACTTGCAGGCTGGTTAATCACCTACAGGGCTGATGCGGAGACAATTAGTTATAGCTCTGTTTTTGTATATCCTGAATTTCGTAATTCATATATTCTTCTTGCGTTAGGCTCCCATTCTCTTGAACTTCAACAACAAAGTAATATGCCAAAATTTATTGTTGAAATAAATTTGCAACAAAGTGATCATGGTTGGATTGCTTTCGTGAAAAAAAGGTTTCTTCCGCATGCTTATAAAGTTGAACGACTTTATGAAATAATCCATAATCTTTCGGATTAGATGCAAACATTAAAGGGTGATTTTCTTTCGGGATGTTCATGACGGGAAGGATGCGCATGATAATTAATAGGTTAAAATATTACTGGATCTTAATGCGGATGAATAATATAATAAAAGTAATAGCCGCTATGGCTAAAAACCTATAGGTTTTATAAATTTATTTAATCTATTTAGTTAAGGGACCTCGACTTTATGATTTCTCGTTATCCTGTCGCTGATCCCAGCATATCTATGAGCCAATTAACCCTTTCATCGCTTTGATTTTCCCGGTTCATATCACTTTCATCGAACCAGTTAAAATATCTCC
>JACDDG010000326.1 GCA_013817115.1 Parachlamydiaceae bacterium
AACCAATAGAGCGAATCTGTAAATTTTTTATAACCTATAACTTTGATTGTCAAAAGACGATATAATCATTATGATTTGATATCTTTACACAGGTACTAGAATGCATTTTGATCAATCAGATCTTTCTGCTGAATGACTTATTACATTATGTGAACAGTTATGTCAGGACTTTATGGCACGAGATCGTCTTTCTAAACCCTTCCAAAAAAACCAATCTAACGACTGGTTAGCCAGAAATCCACAAAAAAATCTTTCTGAATTTACATCCAGCTTTACGGAAACCTTCCTAGCAATAATCAGCCTATTATTTGAGAAAGACAGAAAGACACAAAACCATTGCACGGAAAAACCTCATGAATTCCACCCAGCTTCCCAAAAATCTTTCAAACAAGTTACCCATTTATTTGAGCTTCTATCTAACAAGTATTCTGGATTTCAAGAAAAACATTTTTCTGAAAATCCATTTCAAAGTTACTCCCCATGTCTTAGGGGCTTCAACTGTGACATATTTAAAATAACAAGGATTTCATGATAGCGATATTATGAAGGTAACTGGGCATGCTAGCGTAGCAATGGTAAATGCTTATGACAAGACATCCCAAGAAGCTAACGCAGTAGACATCGAGATTTGCGCCCAACTCATAGAGGGCAACCCTAATTTCCCTAGATTTGGAAGAGGTTTACCTGTAAATCTTTCTGTACATTACGCAGATCGTTAATTAAGCATAGTTCCCATTTTGACTCCCATTTCTACTTTCTCTCTATCAGCGAACCGTTCTGCAGCAAGCTCTGAGATTGCTTGGGTTATCCCTTGCTTTTGGTAATAATCCATCTTGAGCAAGGGGTGATCGCTAAGATATTGCCTCATAGTGTTTGCATCCGGAAAATGTAAAGATGAACTCATGCTCCTGAGACTTCTAATTGACGCAAACCTTGCCAAAGCAGGAAATCATGCTGCAATCCCCTTTAAAGTAACTCCTCATGTCCTCAGAACCTCCACTGTAACATATTTTAAACAGCAAGGATTTCACGATAGCGATATCATGAAAGTCACAGGACATGCTAGTGCAGCAATGGTAAATGCATATGACAAGACATCTTTGGAAGCTAACGCGACTGAAAAAGTACAATTGGTTTCCTAAAAAAATTAAAGCTTATTGCGACGAAGCGTGGTGGAATTTACAGACAATAAAGGTTGTGTTAACTGGCTTTCGCATAGGTTAAGGCTATAGAAAACAGCTTAAAAGAAAGCCTCTCGATGGAAACCAAATGCCTTTGACGCCCTTTACATGAATAAACTTATTGATTGAGATGCAAGTTCTTATTTTCAAAATTAAATTTACTTCCAAGGGTTTTTTTAAACCATGCAGGCACTTGTTCAGTTTTCATTTCAAGCATGTGCCCGTCGGTAATTTCTGCTAACCGAACATCTCACATTTTTTTTTGGCCTAGCAGACTCAGGTTCATTAATCTGAGGCCCCAAAAATCAAGGACTAAAAACCAAGTCCCTTTAACAAAGGCCAATTATCCAACTACCAATGGCTGGAACTTCCGCAGGGCCGCAACGCCAATGCCAATGCTGTCATAGAAGCCGACGGTGAAGTTGAGGCGAGACGGTTTGAAGTCCCCAACGATAATTTGATAGCCATGAACCTTCTCTAAACAACTGGTGTGGGTCAAAGGATTATCGTTAAATAAGCGTTCCCCTGATCTCACTTGATGCGCAAGGATGCTAATTGAAGCTTCTAATACCCTTGGAACTCCGTAATTGACCTTAGCATTTTGAGCTAACTCGGAGACCATCTCTTGTTGCCTTGCAAAGGTTTTACTTCTACTCCCATTAAGGACATCCCTTGACATAAGCGCCCAATAAGATTCTCATTCGGAGCTTTTCTTGAGCTGCTAATGAAGCAATTAGGTTACCCAATTGACCCTTTAATAATGCAAAAGAATATTCAGAATTAAATTCAATTACCTAATCAATGCGTGGATTGCTGACACATCAGGTCAAGTAGCTGGTTGCATTGCAGTAGCAATAACTAATTATTTACATCGCTCCGGCTCATTTTTGAGAGTAATTGCTTTGATCATCGATTAAAACCACAGAAGATTAGGCATAGGTAAAACTTTGATGAACATTGCTGAAAAATTTGCTCAAGATCACTGTTGCTCCCACATTGAGTTGACAAGCGGAATGCACAGATTAGAGTTACCTTAAAGCTCTTGCCCTCAGAGGTGAGTTTAGCAGAAAATTTGGGCATATAAAAGTTGAACGGCTGATCATTTCTGACAAAAAGGTAATGTCCAGATTCTGGAACATCTTTAAGCTTCTTTTTGCAAGATTTAATGTGATTATTTCCTGGTTTTTGGACTAGTTCAAATCAAGGTAACACATTCGTTTTCCCTCCTCTCAGCTCTTTACGAAGTTTGGGAGGAAAAGGGCAATAAATCCAGCATTTTTCCTGTACTAAAAAAAGAAGAGGGAAAAAAAGCTGTTACAACCGAATCGGCTGGTATGTGGACAAATTCTCCTCAGGAATTGATTTGATAAGTTCAAAAGCGGATTGATTTTATATGAAACATATATTAAGCCAAAACCTCACAAATATACTTCTATATCCATATGCAATTTATCCGTATGTCGATTCCCTACAGATGAGCTTAGAAACCATTCAAAATTATCAACAGGCCTACCCTAGTCTTAAGTGGCTGATTCCATTAATTGGAAATTGGACTTACACCTTGTTTTATATTCTGGCTGAGCTATGGGGTAGTGCAATTATATCTCTTTTATTTTGGCAATGCGCTAATGCTATTACTCCTGTTAAAGAAGCTCGTCGTTTCTACGGGATGTTCGGATTTTTAGGAAATTTTGGGTTATTATTATCAGGACCTACGATTATTTATACTTCTCAATCTATTCATAGCTTGGGTTTGAGCAGGAGTGAATCAACAGGCATGATGTTACAATATCTAATGGCTTATGTCATCATTGCAGGAATTATACTACTCTGCACATTTTATTGGATGAACCGGTATGTGCTGACAGATATTCGTTATTACAATCCCGGAAGCTATGGGCGAAGGCAAAGTAAAAAAAGCAAAACTTTCCATGATAGAAAGTTTTAAATTTATTCTACAATCTCCGTACTTGGGTTTGATTGCCATGTTGGTCCTAGCTTATGGTGTTTCGGTAAATTTTTTTGATGTAATCTGGAAGGGTCAGGTTGCGATCGCTTTCCCCACGGAAGTTGAATTCAATAGTGTGATGGGTGGATTATCTACTGTGAAAGGGGGTATTGCTGTCGTATTAATGTTGGTTGGCAGCAATCTCTTACGTAAATTTAGCTGGAGAACTTGTGCGCTAATCACACCTGTAGTTTTAATCACTGGAAGCTTAATCTTTTTTAGCGTTCAAGGATAGGAAATTCAATGGATGTTGGAGATTTACCCCAGGGGTAAGGCTCCAACATTCATTGCCTCAAATCGCTTTATAAAGCTTCAAAATGGCTCAATCACGCTCGGCGTATTAAATTTCT
>JACDDG010000327.1 GCA_013817115.1 Parachlamydiaceae bacterium
GAGCCACAAGTGCAAACACTAGCTAATTCGGAAAATAATTTTAGTGTATTAGCACGAGACCATGCTCTTGCCTCAAATAAGTGGTATCATAGTGCTCTAGAAAATATTACGCTCTATAACATCTTAGTTAATGAACATGCACTTTTAAAAACTGTTGCTGAACAAGGCCTGCAGGACAAGCAAAATGAAATTAATCTAAAAGACAATAATATAGCTAGTCTGCAGAGTACTATAACTGCACAGCAAAGTACTATCACTACACTGCAGCAGCAGATTAATATACTCGAGCCACAAGTGCAAACACTAGCTAATTCGGAAAATAATTTTAGTGTATTAGCACGAGACCATGCTCTTGCCTCAAATAAGTGGTATAACAGTGCTCTAGAAAATATTACTCTCTACAACAACTTAGTTAATGAACATGCACTTTTAAAAACTATACTTAGACATCGTTAATTTATTTTTAAATTGTGTTTTATATAGTAAGAAAGGGCCCATCGTTCGAATATGAAAAAAAAAGGTTTTTGGGAAAAATTGGGGATGTTAGATGCACAGAGCAGAGCGCCAAGCCTGTGAATTCATGAATTCAACTCTAAAGCTTTTTTTAACGCGGAGACGCGATAGCACATGTTGCAAACCAGCAGTTATTGAATATGCATCCTTGATTTAGATCCAAACTTTAAATTCTGGATTTAGGCTTTAATTTATGTTTATTATATTTCAAAGCAAAAAAATATTCTATGAATCTGAAAATTAATAATTAAATAGCTAAAATTTTTAAAATAAAAAAGTATTATGGAGGAAAATAAATGCAAACAACCATTACAACATCAGCAAGCCCTTCATTCAATGATCATTTGAACGTAGGCTTACCGCCCCAGCAAACAACCATTCGGCGTTTGCCTATAGATAGAACACGATTTGCAGACAGGTGCCAGAAAAAAAGACAACAAACAGAACAAGCGCTCATAAACAATGCGCCTCTGCCAGCTTTGACAACCCTCCGCGAAAAAAACAGACAATACGCTGAGCAAATTGCACAAAGAATTGATGACCTTGCAGCCAATAATATTAACGAGCTGCAAGTTGCCCAAAATGCGGTTGATAATATTCAACGCCAAGTCACGGCCTTACAACAAGAAAGTCAAGAATCAAAAATTTGCATAAATGATTTAAAATCAAATATCGAAACCCTTTCTCTAGCTGACGCTAGCTTAGAAAGAAATCGTCGTTCACAACGTTTTGAAGAGAAAACAAGTCAAGACATGACAGAGTTATCTAACCGTGTAATAAATCTAACCAATAACACACGCTTCGAAATTGCAGTTGGCGAAATTAACACCAACTTAGGGATAATTGCGGTCCAAAAAGAAGATCTTGAAAGATTTGAAGAAATCTCCAATAACACTATCAAAAACGATATTAATGAGATAGCTCAAGAAATTATTAGTTTACATGGAGGCAATCAGGATCTAGCCAATACCCTCACCCTATTGCAAAATTGCATTGAAAATCATCAAGAAGCTGTTCAACAAAATGATGTTTTAATTGATCAATTATGTTCAGAAGAATTTATACAACAAGAGATGGAGCATTTGCAAAGGATACTGAATCAACTACCAGATCCTATTTTAGATGATCTACAAATCTTATCAAACCAAATGGCTTGTGATTTTACCGTCAATTGCAGTCGCATAGATGCCCTTAAAATAGAATCTCAGTTAATAGTACTGCAGACAAAGCTTTTGGAAATTTCTACCTCTACAGTTGAAAAGCAGTTAAATCAGCTCGAAAAAGATTTTAAAACCCTTTTTCAGCAAGTGTATAGTCTCCCCAATGCCATCGAGCATACCAAGCAACTTCAGCTACACCTAGAGACAAATATTAAACAAGTGAAAAAACTTATTAAAAACCAGAAGAAAGCCTTGACTAAAGCTCTAGTAGAACGTGTGGTAAGTGGGACAATTGCAATCGCAACTGGAAATGGAGTTTCATGGGCTATAAATACTGCTGCAGAGATGTCGGGATTAGATGAACAACTTAACAAGATTACCCAAAAAAATCCTATCAATAAATTGGTTGGAAAGTCATTAAAGCCCCTTATGACTCCCCTTGCTAAATTCATGGCTCCTGTTAATCAAATTTTGGGCTATGTGAATTTAGTGCAAGGATCTCTCGGCCTATTAAACGCACTGCCCCTGGATTCTATTAAGGGCCCCCTTGATATGATAACTAATTCTGTTAATAAATTTTCAAGTTTTTTCAATGCAGTCCAAAATCCCATAGGTCTTCTTAAAACAGAGGCAATAAAATCTATCATTCCTTATTTAGCAACGGCTCCCAGTAATCAAATTTTAGTTCATGTAAATGCAGTGCAGAGTTCTTCTAATCCTATTAATTCTGTACCCTTAAAATCTAGTACCACACCTTTAAAGAAGATAGAGGGGCCTGCTGATGGGTCAATTTACCCAGGAACGCGTCTCATCCATTTAGATCACTTATTGTCTCAAGGAGCAAAAAAGGTAGCGATGCCCGCTTGCAAATCTTACTCAGTAGTTGAAAATTTTTGTGAAAACATAGGAATTAATACCAATCCCAAAAATGCTTTAGTATTAACTTCAAATTCGGACCATAATGGTGCATTTCAATTAAAAGGTTTTAATAGTGACGTTGATACTTTTCAAAAACTTGAATCAAGTTACAATTTAAGTTATAAAAGAGTAAAGGATATTACATCTTTATGCAATGCGATCGATGATCTAACTGCAAAGAATGGACCTATTGACTTTTTAGTCCTTCGAGGCCATGGAGAAAAATTTGGTTTAAGACTCGACGACAATTTTGTTTTTGGAATTGGAATGGATTTACCAAAAAATTCATGCCTGCAAAATTACCGCAAAATGCGACTATAATATTGGATAGCTGTGAACTTGGAAAAGGAGCTCATTATGAATATAATTTTGCCAATTTTGTAGCCGAAAATGTGAAACCTAGTACGCGCATATTCTCTGCAACAGATGATACGACAGGTTTTGAAATAGTAAAACAAAGCCCTTTGGAAATTCAATTCTTAAACTCTAATAGACAAGATAAAGCATCCATCACTTACAAAATAGATGGTTTAGATGATAAGCATAAAGATATTGATGATTACAAAATTTTAAACCAGAACAATAATGCCATTATAACCAATATTCCAGGACATAATTCACGTGTCAGTCAATAAAATTTTGATGATTTAGATATTAAAACGTATCCTCTAAGATAGTTTATCTCATCAAGATAGAAATAACTCACATACCCATCGTGATAGTAGTGGCGGGAGGGTGTAGAGTGCAGAATTAAGGCAAAAAGTAGCACATAGTTTCGTGGCAAATATTGTGCTGTTTTGCAAAAGGTAAGGATGCAGCCAAAAATGTCTTTAAGCTTGAAGGGCTGACTTATAAAAGCCTAGAGAATCGCCCCACTCGCATCAAGCAACGTGTGGAGGGCTTACAACGTCGCTTCGGTGTTTGGTGGCTTTCTCGCGCCCCTAC
>JACDDG010000328.1 GCA_013817115.1 Parachlamydiaceae bacterium
AGGAGGGGCGCCAGAAAGCCACCTAAGTGCGTAGCCACCGCTGTAAGCTTTCCACACGTTGCTTGATGCGAGCGGCAGAGCCTTGGCTGTGGACTACAAAAAGATTTTAGGGCAATGTTTTAGATGCATAACTTTTCAAAAAAAGATTGAGTTAAAAGTATGATCGGAATGATGAGCTACATTTTTGCTGCGTTCTGAGCTTACTGACATCTGGATCAGGGCTTGGACTTTTTTCGCGGCTACTATACACGGCCTTAAAATGACATGCTACATTTTGCTACGCACTGCTCTTGCTATTAACTAAATTGCCTTGGAATTCTACGATTTGCGGCCGATGATCAGATCAGCTAATTCCGAAAGGCGCGCAGTGTCACCTTGAACTGATTTGAGATGATTCTTGGCAGAATCGCCAAGTTGATGTGCAATCGATTCAGCCTTTTCCCTCCCAAAAAGAGTGACATAAGTTGTTTTATTGTTAATGACATCTGAAGAAACAGCCTTGCCATGTTTTTGCAAGCTGGATCGGACATCGATAATATCATCCATTACTTGGAAAGCAAGTCCTAGATCATTGCCATAGCTACACAGAGCTTTCATATCCGCCTCAGACCCATTAGCTACTGTAGCTCCCATTGCAATTGATGCCGTTATTAGAGCACCGGTTTTGTGGTGATGAATACATTCTAATGTAGCTTGATCGACCGCGATACCCTCAGCTTCGATATCCATGATCTGCCCCCCGATCATACCATTTCCTCCGCAGCCTTTGGCTAGCAAAGAAACTAGCTTTACTTTTTGCTCCGGCTGCAGGTGCGGATCGTTTGCTAGTAGCTCAAAAGCATACGAAAGCAAGTAATCACCTGTCAAGACCGCATGGGCCTCCGAAAAAGCTTTATGCAGAGATGGTTTGTTGCGGCGAAAGTCATCGTCGTCCATACAGGGTAAATCATCATGAATCAAAGAATAAGTGTGCACCAATTCCACAGCAGAAGCTGCTGAAAGAGCGTGCTGGATTGATCCACCAAGAGCCTGTACGGTAGCTAACACTAGGATAGGGCGCAATCGTTTTCCTCCACCTAGTACTGAGTAGCGTGCGGCTGAAAATAATTGACGATACGGCATATTACTTACATGAATTAGATTTTCTAAGTGATGTTCAATTAAAGTGCTGTATTCTTGAAAATGTTCATTTAATGACATATTCGCTCATTGTAAGAGAATTTTCGGACAATTCTTCAGCAAAAACAGAAGCTCGTCCAATGCTAATGTAATCAAATCCTAATTTACTCATCTCATTAGGATTAAATTGATTGCGTCCGTCAAAAAACGCATGACCGCGCATTTGTAAGAGGAGTTTTTCGAAATCTAGAAAACGAAATTGTTTCCATTCAGTTAGCAATACAACTGCATCAGCATTCTCTGCAGCATCAAATTCATTTTCGCACCAATGAAGACTAGGGTATTTCCCCATAGCTTTTTTGGCATTTTCCATGGCTGCCGGATCAAATAGACGTAAATTGGCACCCACTTCCAAAAGTTGTTCAATTAAGACGATTGCTGCAGATTCGCGAATATCGTCCGTGTCGGGTTTATAGGAAAGCCCTAGTATGGCGATAGTCGTGTGAGTCATGCCTTGTTTCTCAGAAAAATAGCGGTATATTTTGTTTGCTAAAACTAATTTCTGGTGGGTATTAACAGTGGAAATAGCTTGCGTTAAAGGCATGTCATATTGATGTGGAGCTGCCTGAGCACATAATGCTCGGACATCTTTCGGAAAGCATGATCCGCCAAATCCAGGCCCTGCATATAAAAAGCTATTCCCTATTCTTGAGTCACTACCTATTCCTATGCGGATTTTGTTGATGTCAGCTCCTAGTATTTCACAAAGACCTGAAAGTTCGTTCATAAACGAAATGCGTAAAGCGAGCATTGCATTGGCTGCATATTTGGTCATTTCGGCTGAAGCTGGATCCATAACAATTAGGCGATCGTGATTGAGCATAAAAGGTGCATAAATTTGCTTTAGGATACTTATAGCTTTTTCGCTATTGGAGCCGATGACCACGCGATCAGGTTTCATGAAATCGTTGATTGCATTTCCTTCTTTCAAAAATTCCGGATTGGAAACGACATCAAAATCCACTTCGATATTTCTGAGTTTGAGTTGTTCTTCGATAATTTTTGTGACGAACTGAGTCGTACCAACCGGTACAGTGGATTTATTGACGATGATTTTATAACCGTTTAAATATTGTGCGATAGTGGTTGCTGCTTGGCGCAGGTATTGAAGATTAGCGCTTCCATCTTTTCCCATCGGTGTTTCGACTGCGATGAAACAAACGGTGGCTTCTTCAACAGCCGGATGATAATCGGTTGTAAAAAATAGACGATTAGCCTTCATATTGCGTCGGATGATCTCTTCTAAGCCGGGCTCGTAGATTGGTATTTCACCCTGATTTAGCATTTCGATTTTTTGGGCGTTAATATCTACGCATGTAACATGGTGCCCCATTTCAGCAAAGCATGTTCCAGTGACCAAGCCAACGTATCCTGCACCAATAACCAATAAATGCATAGATCCTCCTAATATAATTCCAGCAATTCAGTTCTCACAGAAAGCATAGAATACTGTATTTAATCTATTATGTCGATTAGATTGATTGTTTATGCTATGAAGATCTAAAAAAACAAAACCACTCGGAAAAGCCTAAAAATTATGCTTCCTTATCTTTATCAATCCTTTGTGGCCATTTTAATCTTTTCTATTGTGCATCTTTTTGCAAATAAAGTTCGCTGGGTAAATTTCACGGCAAAGAGCCGATTTCTTTCGCTAGGAAGCGGTGTGGCTATTGCTTACATTTTTGTTGATCTTTTACCAAAACTTTCAAAAAATGAAACGCTTGTAAGAGGAGCTTTAGATCATATATTCCCGTATATTGAACATCATGTTTATGTAATGGCTTTGCTGGGTTTTTTACTTTTTTTTGTAGTTGATCGCTCACAATCATTATGGAACAAACGGTCTGGCTATTTTCTTTTATCTCTTAGTTCATATGCTTTATTAAATTTTTTGGTGGGCTATGCCGTGGTTGACAAAGACAACCCTGAAGTGAGGCCCATTGTGTTGTTCACATTTGCCATGACTTTACACTACTTTATGAATGATTATTCACTTAGAGAAGCTCATGGAGTGCTATATGACTTATTTGGTAAATGGATTTTGATTGCCAGCCTTTTTTTGGGATGGCTGACGGGTTCCTTTTTTGAACTTTCTGCAACAGCCGTAGCTCTTGTTAGCGCTTTCATCGGCGGAGGCGTTATCATGAACGTTACACGTCATGAACTTCCTTCTGACAATTCTAATAGCTTAGGTGCATTCCTTTTGGCAACTATTGCTTACACTGTAGTCTTGCTAAGCATTGGCAGTTAAGAAATTGACATTGCTTCCACTCCCATGTACAATATTCCCTTTATAGAATCAAGATAGAATTCTATTATACCGAAGTGCGTCCAAAATTTGGACGCACTTCGGTAT
>JACDDG010000015.1 GCA_013817115.1 Parachlamydiaceae bacterium
GATCGAAAGTGACCCCATATTATAAATTGGGTCACTTTCGATCTTTCAACCGAGGGAGCTTTCAATCTTAAAGTTGTATTGTCAACTACGTTGAAATTAAAAAAAATTATCAAGCATCAATTTATCATGTGATTTTGAAGCAATAAATTCTTTTAATCTCACACTCTTACATATTTCGGGTGCTAACTCTGATAACTTGTGCAAAGATATATTACAACCCGAATTCAATTCTTCGATAAGTGTTTTGATTTTAACTGAACTTATTTTTTTCTTATCTTCATAAATTTTGATCTTTTGCAAAGCATTTAAATCAATCTTGTAAGCTCCAGAAAAGTTAAACTCACAGGTGTTTGACATTTTTTTACCGACATCAGTTAAAAAAGAAACTAATTCCTGATCATTTAATTTTGCAATATCGTTGTAAATTGCTGCTATTTTATTTTGTGCAATTTTTTGCTTTTCATCTTTTAGAGTATCTATGAACCGGAAAAAATTCAATGTTAAGATTTGAAAGATATCTTTCGTGTTATAAGAAATAAAACTATATTTTGGGAGCTCTGAAGAGTATTGCACCTCTCTTTTATTTGAATTATTTTTAAATAATTGCAAATTAATCTTTTGGGGATCACCTTCTGATTCTGCAGAATACTTAAAAGAAGGTTCATCGAAAATTGTGCAATTGTCCTGAAAAGTATTTTTCGAAGATTGAGTACAAGAGATTTGTTTGTAAACCATTGTATCTGTATGATTAAAAAATAAATTTGTAACGGGTAATTTCACTTCATGAATATGTGGCACCCTAAAACCGAAATCACGTTGCTTAAAAAAAATTGCAGGATTTTTATTAAAGTGAGTTCTATTCAGCATCACATCCAAATCGAAAACAAGTCCAATCGTCCGGTTTCTTAAACAACTCGTATCGATTAAATCTGGCCCAAAACAGATAACATTAAAATCTCCATCCTCAATATCACATGTGCTTAGGGCTGCCGGCCTAAATTCCATATACATATCGATCAAGTTTTTTCTGCCATACAAACAAGTGTCTAAAATACTTGAAACATAATTCGCAGCTGCTAAATGTTTCACCGTGGAAAATAATTTTACTTGTTTGGCTGCATTAACGATCCTAACTGAAAGCTGCGCATTACACATAACCGGCTTGTAGGGTATATCTGCATCTTTAATTGCTTCAATTGCCAGTTCTTTCGAATCATTAAAATATAGTTTGCTGATGCGAAGGATTTCAGTTTTATTTCTTATTTTGCCGCGAATATGACGCTGAATGAAAGTAACTTTTTTTTCTAGATTAAGATCGTTTTTGTTATGTGCGGTAAATTCCGTTACTGTTTTGGACTTTGCTGCTTCCATTTTATGTAAAGTCAACGGAATTCTATTTGAATCAAAAAGAGTTATTGGTGGCACAGAGAAATATCTTTGAAAAACCGTAGTTATTTCGACGCATTCAAACAAATACACTTGCCTAATCAGCTTTTTGTCGATATATTCACCATTTAGCTGATTATATGCACTAAGACATTTCAATATATTTGATAAAGATTCTAATACATTCGATTTTAAAACTGTATTTTCATTTACATAACTATCTATTATACAACTAATACGCCAAATTGGAGATATTTCTTTTTTAAGATTTTTAAAAAATGAATCATTTACAATATTAATAAAATACCGCCCTAAACTTCCTAGAGGAAAATAAGTGATAAGATTATACAATTTAAAATTGATAACTTTTTCAATTTCTTTTGCCTTATGCCAATGACAGTCGTTTTCTGAGCCGGGGAGCAAACTTTTTTTTAATTGCTCGGGATATTCTTGAAATAGCGCAGAAATAATTTCATTTTTTCGATATTCTAGGTTATTTTGAATTTGCATGGGGTCTCCTGATTATTTTTTGTGACAATTTAATGCGCTGAGGTCATTGGCAGAAAAAAAAATTAGGTATTACGAGCGAATGGCCAATACTCTACAACATTTATACCGAAATGCGTCCCAATTACTTTTCAGCTTTCTTAATTATAGCAGCAGCTTGATTAATTTCTTTAGAAGCTTTTTCTATAATTTCTTCATGTTTTCCAAGTCCTTCTCTCGTTTTTGGTATCACAGAGAAAGCTTTATTCACCCAATCTTTAATTTCTTGTATTTCACTTAAAACTATTTTTCGTTGCTGCTCAACATTATGGACTCGATTTTTAGACCCTTTCCACATTGAATATGAACCTACAAACGAAATTGTAGCTTAGGCCAAACCTACAGCTCCGACCTCAAATCTTCCAAAAATTGCTACAATACTACAAACACATAAAGCAAGACCTATTAAAATTCTCCTTTTTCTGCTCGGGACATCATAAGATGATTTTTTTGTTCAATTTCCTTGGAAAATAAAGATGCTCTGCGACCGAGGTCAAAAAATGCATCTGGTGGCGCCACATTTAAATTTTCGAGAAATTCCAGAGGTGGCCCTAGAAATTTTTTGCTCTTTCATTTCTACATTTATTTGTGGAAACAAACTCTTCTCGAGTTGCATTGACTTGATTTTTTTCATTAATATTCATAAAACACTCAAATATAACTTCTATTCTAGATAATTGATAGATATCAAATTTATAACAAATAGTGCATATTGCGCAACTATAATTTTGGTATTTGTACGCGCAATATGAAAATGATCCTTTTGCGCAAAAAGGATCATTTCTAAATTGCGCTAACCCTATAATTTTTTGATGGAATAAGCTAGTGAGATATCACACTCGCTTCAGCAAGCTCTTTAGATTCATGACTTCTCTGTGTTCTGCTTAATTTTTCCTTGACAAACCCAATGAATTAAAGATATACTAAAAGAGTATAGTACTGTAATTATAACTATGCTCTTATACAGTTTTCTGAGGTTACTGCTTGCCCCTTTACAGTGCGTTAACCGTGGGAGTTCACTATGGGCGAAAAAACTGAGAAAGCTTCTCCTAAGAAATTAAGAGACGCGCGCAAAAAAGGCCAGCTCGCGAAATCGCAAGATCTACCTGCGGCCTTTACCTTTATCGCTTCAATATGGATTACATTAGCGCTTAGTACTACCCTATATCAACAACTAAGCACTTTTCTAATTGAAACTTTTCATCAAATTGGCAACCAAGATATCCTAACAATTCTTGGCCCCATGTGGAATCAAGCGATTTATGTCATTTTTATAATTAGTATTCCTATCCTCCTAGCTGTCGCTGCTATAGGCGTTTTAATTAATTTTCTATCAGTTGGCCCTTGTTTTGCATTAGAAGTATTTAAATTTGATATCAAGAAATTCGATCCTATTCAAAATCTTAAAGGTAAATTTAAGATGAAAACACTGGTCGAACTACTGAAATCTTGTTTAAAAATCGGAATTGCCTCCTACATTATTTATTTAGTGATACGAGACAGCTTACCGATTCTTATTCAAGCGGTATCAATGCCAATGGGATCAGCACTAATGATTTTCTACTACTTCTTAATGGAAGTGGTTGTTAAAGTGGGCCTTTTCTTTATCGCTGTTGCTGTAGCCGACTTCGTTTATCAGAAAAAGAATTTTGCCACTGAAATGAAGATGGAAAAATTTGAGGTAAAACAGGAATATAAAAATAGTGAAGGTGACCCCCACATCAAAGGTAAAAGAAAGCAAATTGCACAAGAAATTGCTTATTCTGATGGTCCTACCGGCGGAGTAAAGGCTGCATCAGCTGTAGTAACCAATCCGACAGAACTTGCCATCGCAATTGGTTACGATCGCGCTGTTGATGCTGCCCCTTATATTATAGCAATGGGAAGCGATATTTTAGCAGCCCGAATTGTTAGCATAGCTAGTAAAAATGATGTCCCGGTCGTCCGCAACATACGATTAGCTCATAAGTTGTGGGACGAGGGAGAAATACTTGAATTTGTGCCTGAAAATACTTATGAAGTACTTGCAGAAATCCTAAGGTGGATTGCTGCCCTAAATACAGATGATGCATATGATTACGTTCCACGCGAAGCTTAGAGGTTAAACAATGAATTTTCTTAAAAAAATTCTCGATGGAGTGACCGCCCGGTTAGGAGGCGAACGCTCTTTTGAAAGAATTTCCCGCTCGAGTGACCTCTTTTTGGCTTTTTTGATTATGTCGATTTTAGCGATGATCATTTTGCCAGTACCCCCTGTCATTATTGACTTTTTAATCAGTCTTAACTTGACTATTTCAGTCGCACTTTTGATGGTTTCTCTATATATCCCAAACGCAGTGCACCTCTCAATCTTTCCCTCGCTACTCTTAATTACTACTCTTTATCGATTAGGGGTCAACATCGCCTCTACTCGTCAAATTCTTTTGCACGCTGATGCGGGGGCAATTATTCAGCAGTTCGGGGAGTTCGTCGTCGGAGGAAATTTAGTTGTTGGGGGCGTTATCTTTTTGATCATTACGTTGGTTAACTTTATCGTAATCACTAAAGGAGCCGAACGTGTAGCTGAAGTTGCAGCCCGATTCACCTTGGACGCCATGCCCGGTAAACAAATGAGTATCGACGCTGATATGCGCGCCGGAATTTTAGATCAAAACCAAGCGCGTGAAAAGCGCCTTGCCATCCAAAAAGAGAGTCAGTTGTACGGTGCGATGGACGGAGCGATGAAATTCGTTAAAGGAGATGCTATCGCCGGTATTGTGATCACTTTGATCAACGCCTTAGGTGGTATTATCATTGGTATGACCCTTATGGGCATGAGTGCCGCAGATTCTGCGCAAACATATACTTTATTGTCCATCGGGGACGGTCTCGTGTCTCAAATTCCAGCATTACTTATTTCGATCACTGCCGGCCTTGTAACTACTCGGGTCTCAACCGAATCCGCAACATCAAACCTCGGAAGTGAAATTTCTGGCCAATTGCTTAAACAGCCGAAAGCCTTAATCATCACTGCCGGAATTATTATGTTAATGGCAGCCATTCCCGGCTTCCCTAAAGCTCCATTGCTTATTTTAGCTTCTGCGCTAGGACTCATAGGCTATGCTCTTTGGTCGACTGAACAAATTGAAGGTGTAGGCGGAACTGCTGTCAGCGGCGGCGGTGGCGCTGGCGGGATGGGTGGTGGTAGCAGTAGTGGAGGAACAGGGATTGGGGCAGGAGGTAGCTCAATTACATCTGTCGGAGAAGCTTCCCCTTCAATTGACACCTCTGTCAAAGGGCATCGAGTTATTACCGGAGGTGGAATTGACAGCTATGTCTTGACATTACCTGTTATATTAGAAGCTGGAAAAGGTATCACTACCGATATTCAAAAAGCTCAAAAAGGACAAAGTTTCGTCGATCAAATGATACCACGGATGCGTCAAGCTCTCTATGCAGATTTGGGTGTTCGTTTTCCTGGAGTGCACGTCAGAACAGACTCCCCTATTTTAGAAAAAGATGAATATGCGATTCACTTAAACGAAGTGCCTGTTGTGCGTGGAAAAGTCATCGACAACCATGTTCTAACGAACGAAACAGAAGAAAATTTAAAACGCTATAACATGCCTTTTGTTACTTATAAAAATTCATTGGGGATGCCTTCTCTCTGGGTTGACTTAAGTAACAAAGAACTTCTCGACAAAGCAGGCATCAAATACTGGTCCTCCTTGGAAGTGATCATTTTGCACCTCTCCTATTTTTTCAGGCATTATGCTAACGAATTTGTCGGAATTCAAGAAATTAAGGCAATGCTTGAATTCGTTGAAAAATCGTTTCCAGACTTGATTAAAGAAGTGACGCGATTAGTGCCTTTGCAAAAATTAACCGATATCTTTAAGCGACTTATCCAAGAACAAGTATCGATCAAAGATTTGCGTACGATTCTTGAAGCATTGAGTGAATGGGCCCAATCCGAGAAAGATACTGTACTTTTAACTGAGTACGTTCGCTCTTCATTGAAACGCTACATTAGTTATAAGTATTCTCAGGGTCAATCTGTACTTTCGGTGTATATTCTCGACCCCGAAATCGAGGATATGGTGCGTGGAGCCATTAAACAAACATCAGCAGGCTCATACTTGGCACTCGATCCGGATTCTGTACAGTTGATCTTACAAAGTGTGCGGAATACGATTGCACCACCTCCTCCTGGAGGCCAACCTCCGGTGATTCTTACTGCGATCGACGTGCGACGTTTTGCCCGCAAACTTATTGAAATGGAATTTGCAGATATTTCAGTTGTTTCTTATCAGGAGATCGTTCCCGAAATTCGTATACAACCGCTTGGGAGGATCCAGATCTCTTAAATTAGCGTTCATGTGAAGGTTAATTCCTTCATGAGGAGGTTTTATGAATAGTATATTTTCAGGTGCAGAAGCAGGAGCAGCGGCCGCCATGGCGGGATTTGTTAATTCCGATGCTGTTGAAAAAGTGGCAGCGGCTGTCGCCCAGAAAGGCGAAGTAATTGCAGATGCTAAAAAGTTCGCAGAGATAGTCGATCCGGACGAAGCCGGCAAAATAAAAATGGCACAAGATAAATCAAAAAGTGAAATGCCGAAAAATTTTAAATCTAAAGAAGTTGATAAAACTAAACCTGTTATAGATAAAATTGTAAAGAAAGAAGACGAGCTCGATAAAGAAGCTAAAGCATTCTCTCAAGGTAAGCCTGAATTTGACAGCGAATCCCTAAAGAAACTTCACGATAAAATTAAAAATGACGATACACCTGAATCAATTATCGCCAAAGTAAAAGAACACTTTCCTGAGGGAACTCCAGCCTCACAAATATTCGATGCCCTAGCTTTTCTTCTGATATCTATTAAAGATCCTAAGATCAATGAGATTGTTAAAAATGCCAAAAATCAGTATGGGGAAGAAAATTTTGAACAAATTGATATTAGCCGTGCGATGACTAAATTAGCCTCTAAAATTGATGGTAAAGACACACCTGAATCAATTATTGATAAAGTAATAACCTCATTTTCGAAGGGGGCTCCAGCATCGCAAATATTCGATTCGTTAGCTTTTCTACAACTATCGGTTAAAGATCCTAAAACAAAAGAGATAGTTGAAAATGCCAAAAATCAGTTCGGTGAAAAAAATACTAAACAAATTGATCATGGCCGTAAGATGTCTGAATTAGCCCATTCAGCTGCTACCGCAGGCCTGGGCCTTGGAACAGCTAAAAAATTGCATGGCGTCTTTGTCGACATGGTTGCAAATGAAAACAAAACGCCGGATCTCTTTAAACAACTTTGTGTGCAATATCCGGTCTATAAAGATCTTATTAAGATGATTAAATTTGTTCAGTCTGAATCCGGAAAAGATTTACATAATGGTCAAATTGATAACATTTATTTAGGAGCTTTGAATAATACAACTAAGAATCTTCAGAGTCTTGTGATGGTATATCGTGGTTTTGAGAAAAAAATCCCTCAAATGGATAGACAAATGGAAAACGCTATACAACATTTTGAGCAATTAAGATCAGCACCTGCAGCACCTAATCATGTGACATGATATGATGAGAAAAAGCCCAAAAAGTGTAACTGGAGACTGAATCATGCCACCTCACATCACGTTTGAGGTCCTTACAAAAGGATTTATGGACCTTTGTGCCGATCGATATTTTACTTCCACTAAAGTTCTCGATATTGCTAACAGAATTGTAGCGGGGGGACCCCCATCTCCAGACAAAGAATATCAGAGGTTTTTTTCAGTCTATCTTAAAATCGTTATTCTGAGTCGATACCGGGATGCCGTCCGAGAAGTAGCTCTTCAGCAAATTTTTGAAACACCTCAACGTCGTGATGAGCTATATATGGCGATTATTGAGGCATTAGAGGATCTTGAAGATGAATATGAAGAGATTGAAGCCCAGTATGAACCTGATGATGAATAGCAAACTATAAGGTTAGGTGATTATGGTTAAAACACAACTTGAAATAATTTTAGAAGAGCTTGGACGTACGACCCTTATTGCCATGTCCTCCCTTCGTCCAAATGATAAAAACACTTGCCTCATCCCCCTACCCGATGGGATGAAAATTCAAGTGGAAATGGATAAATATGAAAAAAATTTGATAATAGGATGTGTCTTAGGAGATATCGAACCTGGACATTACAGAAATAGTTTATTTCAAGCCGCGTTGATTGCTAATGGTTTACCTCACCCTCGATACGGAGTTTTAGCCTACGGAAATAAGACCAATAAACTTGTTTTACACGATACCTTAAGCATGCACGAACTTAACGGAGAAAAAGTTGCGGAATATCTAGGCTTCTTCCTTGAGAAAGCCCGAACCTGGAAACAAGCTATTGAAGGTGGAAATGTCCCTCACATCTCCGCTGCATACGGTTCTCAAGGCACTGTTAGTGTTTTTGGGTTGAAGCTTTAAACTTATGATTCTTTAAGAGCTAAAGCTGTTCACTTAGCTGTCACATCGGTATCATGCTTTTCAATTAATCTTTTTGAAAAAGTTTGCAGCTAAAAAAAACATAACCTGAATCTTTTTTGTAGCCCGAGCTTCATTTTTGCTGCGTTCTACGGTTGGTTAATACGCAGGTTTTTGTAAAATCTATCTTTAACTTCATTCCTGCAAATTAAATTTCTTCTTTACTTTTATGCTCTTGTATTTAAAAATGCTCTAGCGCAAAATAAGAATAATCATCAAAAAGGTTGGTCGAATGTTTAAAACCTAATATAGGTTAGAATTTGATTAACCATATTCTCTAGAGTGTGTGATCATACATGGAAGCATGGGAAAATTTTTTAAAACTTCAGGAAGCTGATCTTGGGGCTGCCACCATACTAAAATGGCTTCATCCGTTAAAGATTTTGCGTTTCGATGCTTGTAATCTATATCTTGAGGCAACAGATTCTTTTCAAATCAGCTGGTTTGAAGAGCACGTTCGTCCCAGAGCCCTTTCCTCCCTATATAACAATAACAAAAAAAAGATTCGGGTTCATCTCACTCTTGCAAAGACAGATCCTGCAACGCCTGCCGACAATAGAGAATTAAACAAAACCAAAAATTCTCTTCCTCAGAAAAATGATCTTATCTTTGATACTATTGACCCCTCTTTTTCTTTTGAACAGTTCATTGAACCCCCAGAAACCCCACTTCCCTTTAAATTGCTCTCCACTTTAAATGCTAAAGAAGCCCCGCCTTTCAATCCTATCTATTTGTACGGAGATTCAGGACGTGGAAAAACCCACCTCCTTATGGCCACGACAAATCATTTGCGAAAACAGGGTCTCAAAGTCGTTTATGCACGAGCGGATACCTTTACAGAACATGTTGTTGCAGCAATTCGTGCAGGAGAAATGAGAGCCTTTCGTCAAGCTTATCGCAATGTAGACGCTCTTGTAATTGATGACGTTCAGGTTTTTGCACGTAAAGCTGCTACACAAGAAGAGTTTTTCCATACGTTTAATACGCTTCACATGGATGGAAAATTGGTAGTTTTAGCGGCTGATTGCGCTCCACAAGGCCTTCAAAATATTGAATCTAGACTTGTAAGCCGATTTGAATGGGGAATTGTGCTTCAAGTAGGTGCACTGAACCAAGAAGAGCTTCTAAGAATGCTTGAAAAGAAAACCAAAGCAATGAATTGCCCGCTCTCACCTGAATTGATGAGTTTCTTGCTGGAAACTTTTCCAAGTAATACAAAGTCATTAACAAGGGCTCTTCAAGCACTCATTCTTCGCTCACACCTGGATGACAGAGATCACCATTTACCCAATCTCCATGTTACAATCTATCAAGCCAAAGTTATTCTTAACGACCTTATCGTCGAAGAACAAAAAAACAAATTGACCGCTCCTAAGATACTTCAACATATTTGTGATTATTTTGGGCTTCCCCCTGAAGATCTGCTGAGTAAAGCTCAGAGCCGCGATCGAGTGCTCCCAAGACAAATAGCGATGTATTTTTGCCGCAAGGAACTTAAACTCTCTTTCATAAAGATCGGAGATGTTTTCGCAAAAGATCACTCTACAGTTATGTCAAGCGTAAAACTAATTCAATCAGCAATCGACACCGGACAGCGTGACGTCATTGATCCTGTAGAGGCTATACGTAAACGCTTTCGCTTAGAAGCAGGGAGTCAAATTTTATGTGGCGGATGATAAAGCAATTTTTCAAAAGATTAGATCTGCGGATTGCAACAAAAACCGCGATCGCAGCGGGATGTAGCTATGCAATAGCTAATGCATATTCGGCTTATTTCTCTAGGCCAGATATATTAACCAGCGGTTTATGGTGCGTGGTTGCATCTATAGTTGTCATGCAAGCCAATATTGGTAGCACCTATAAGGCCGGGGGCATGCGCTTCATTGGAAGTATTATTGGTTCAATCATTGGGGCTACTGCAACTTTTTATCTTGAAGCGACACCTGTCACCTTAGGACTTACCGTTGCAATTACAATCGTTGTCTGCGCAATTTTACAATTGCAAGAAGCGTATAGGATTGCAGCTTTGTCTGGTGCAGTAGTTATGTTATCGTGGGCTGTACACCCAGAACTGGTGACACCCTGGGAAATAGGTTTTTTCAGATCTTTAGACGCTTCCGTGGGAATTATCATTGCCATCATTGTTTCTCACATCATTTTACCAGAGCAAACTTGGCTTAATATCCAAAATAAATTTATTCAAACGGTGCAGATTACTAAGACATACTTTCATCAAGCTGTAGAAATCCCTAAATCTCCGACTATTAGCACTGAAACAGTTACTTCGGAAAGAAAGCAAAATAAAGAACTTGAAAATTTACTCGATTTACTGACTCAATTACGAGCTGAAGTAGATGAGGCTAAAGTTGATATCTTCTCATTCAATTTTAATAATAATGGGAATGACTGGCTATTAATCATTCGGGATCTTGATATCTTGGTAGAGACCATTGCAATAGTCGAAGAAATTCCTAAGGAAAATCTGAATAATATTCTTGATGAAAGCTTAAAATGGCACGTGGAGAAATTTATTGATGAGTGCCAAAAAACTTTTGACGACTTACAATCGATTTGTTTAAAAACAAATCTAGGGGAGACTTCGGATAAAATCCCGGAAAATGAGCATCTTCTTGTGGTTGAGCTAGAGCGCTTTAGAAAAACTCATGTGACTAGGGACTTTTCTTTAGCTGACGTTGAAAATCTGTACTCGTATTTCTTTCATTTGCGCTACATAGCGAAGCTGCTACGGAAGGTTAGACAACAGCTGATGCAAAGTAAACCGGATTAATATAAATAACTATCGGATTTATAGGGACCTTCTACGTCGACATCTAAATAAGATGCCTGCTCTGGTGAAAGTTCGGTCAAAACTACTCCTAATTGCTTTAAATGCAACCTTGCCACCTTTTCATCTAGCGATTTTGGAAGACGATATACGCCAATAGGCCATCGCTCTTTTGCTTTCCATAGTTCAATTTGGGCCAGAACTTGATTTGAAAACGAGTTAGACATGACAAAAGAAGGATGCCCATTAGCGCAACCTAAATTAACTAACCGTCCTCTCGCAAGCAGCAAAAGACTTTTGTTTTTGCTTTTCCAAGTACAGAGATCTACTTGAGGTTTAACTGTTTTGACCTCAATATCTGGATGATGAAGGAGCCAATCAACATCTATTTCACTATCAAAATGTCCAATATTACAAACTAAAGCCCCATCTTTCATTTTCTCCATATGCTCAGGACGAATGACGCTAACGCATCCTGTAGCAGTGATAAAGATGTCAGCTTTGTTAGCAGCTTCATCCATGCTTATGACCGAAAAACCTTCCATAACAGCTTGGTATGCGCAAATTGGATCTACTTCAGAAATATAGACACGAGCTCCCAATGCAGCAAGAGCTTCAGCACAACCTTTACCAACAGCGCCATAACCAGCGATCAAAACAATTTTACCGGCGATCATCAAGTTGGTTGCGTGCTTAATTCCATCTACAATGGATTCACGACAACCGTAAAAATTGTCAAACTTGGATTTGGTTATAGAATCATTTACATTCATTGAAGGGATGCCTAGCGTTCCATTGTGTAACATTTTAAGCAAGTTACGCACTCCAGTGGTCGTTTCTTCAGAGAGACCTTTGACCCCTGCGAGAAGTTCGGGATGCTTTTCATGTATGTAAGTTGTGAGATCACCGCCATCATCAATAATCATATTGAGAGGTTTCTTCTCATCGCCAAAAAAAATAGTTCTACTGATGCACCATTCATACTCTTCGATAGACTCCCCTTTCCATGCAAAAACAGGGATTCCTTTGTCAGCCATTGCGGCAGCAGCTTGATTTTGAGTAGAATAGATATTACAAGATGACCAGCGTACGGAAGCACCTAATATGATGAGAGTTTCAATTAAGACAGCAGTTTGAATGGTCATATGTAAGCAGCCTGCAATTCTTGCGCCGCTAAGTGGTTTTGAGTTTTTGTATTCTTCACGCAGGGCCATTAGTCCTGGCATTTCCTTTTCAGCTAATTCAATTTCCAGCCTACCGCGCCTTGCAAGTTCTTTTGCAGCGTCAGAATTTATGTCGAGATCATCGATTATGCGATATTCGCGTTTTTGTTGATGCTGTGGTGTTTGTTGCTGTTGTCGTTGTTTTTGAATAGTTTGTGGCATGTGTTCTCCAAAATGGTCAGTGGTGACTTTTATTTCACTCTATGGGTAATAAGGATTTCTTTAAACAAAAAGTTTTTTATTAGATTTTTTAAAATGAAAAGGAGTCGATCGCGACGAACGACATTAATGACAAAGAAAAGACAATAAAGACATAAAGGACGATAAAAAAACGATATTAACGATGATCGGTATAATTGTCGTTTGTCGTTACCGTTTCGTTAATAGAAGTTACTATCATATGACTTTTTTTTAAAAAATTCCACCCTTAATTTTCATCTAAAATGATCTAATGCATTCACCTAAAAAATACATTGACACTTCTCTATTCAGGACATATTATGAAGGCCCATTTTGGCCACAAAGCCCATAACCATCCCTGGCACAGCCATAAAGACTAAATAAATTTATTTCAGGCGATAAAAATTTTATGACAACAAACCAACACCCCAACACTCCACAAAATACTCCTCAGCAATCCATCATGAACCTGATGGACGAAATACGCAAATTCCCCCCTTCCTTTAAGACCCGTAACAAAGCTGCTCACCTTTCCTCCTTCGATCACTATGAAAAAATGTACCAAAATTCAATCGATAATAACGATCAGTTCTGGTTAGAACAAGCAAACTCTCTTGACTGGATCACACCACCAAAATTAACCTGTGAATACAATTGGGATACCACAAAAGGCCCTCTCCAACACACTTGGTTTCGTGATGGATCATTAAACGTCACTCTAAATTGCTTAGATCGTCATCTCCCCACTCGAAAAAATAAATGTGCTCTCATATGGCAAGGCGATGAAGACAACGAACAAAAAAACATTACTTACGGTGAATTACATGCTCTGGTTTGTCGCTTTGCCAACGCCCTAAAAGCCCGAGGTATTAACAAGGGTGATCGTGTCAGCATCTACTTGCCTATGATTCCGGAATTGGCTGTTGCCATGCTCGCGTGTGCTAGAATCGGAGCTATACACTCTGTTATTTTTGGTGGATTTAGCGCTGAATCTCTTGTCCATCGCATCAATGACTCCTCCTGCAAACTTATCATCACAGCAAATAACGGCATGCGCGGAGGAAAAAAAATACCGCTAAAAGAAATTGTCGACGAAGCACTTGCTCACACCCCTTCCATAGAAAATGTTATAGTCATTAAACGTTCACCAGACATATGTAATATGACTGATGGGCGCGATCATTGGTATGATAATGAAATTTCACGACAATCGATCGAATGCCTAGCTGAAATAATGCAGGCTGAAGATCCACTTTTCATCCTCTACACCTCAGGATCTACGGGAAAACCTAAAGGTGTTGTCCATACACAAGCGGGTTACCTCCTTCATGTATCACTCTCACATCGATATATTTTTGACCTGCATGAAGATGATGTCTACTGGTGCACCGCTGACTTCGGATGGATTACGGGTCATAGCTATGGTATTTATGGTCCTCTTGCAAACGGCGCTACAACATTACTTTTCGAGGGGGTACCAACGTACCCTGATGCAGGTCGCTTTTGGCAGATTATTGACAAATTTAAAGTGAGCCTTTTTTACACGGCGCCCACTGCTATTAGAACTTTGATCAGCAAAGGGGCTGAATATCCATTAAAATATGACTTAAGCTCGTTGAGAATTCTAGGAACAGTGGGCGAGCCAATTAATCCTGAAGCTTGGATGTGGTACTACGAAATTATAGGCAAGGGGCAATGCCCCGTTGTCGATACCTGGTGGCAGACTGAAACCGGGGGTATTATGATCACTCCCCTGCCCACAACTCATACCCTAAAGCCAGGGTCTGCCTCTCGTCCTTTTTTTGGTATCGCCCCCGTAATTCTTCGCGAAGATAGCACAGAATGCCAACTCAATGAAGGTGGAAATCTGTGCATTCGTCGACCATGGCCCGGTATTATGCGCACAACTTGGGGGGATCATCAACGCTTTGTAGATACTTATTTTTCTACATTTAAGGGTTTTTATTTCTCCGGAGACGGTTGTCGAAAAGATTCCGAAGGAGATTATTGGCTTCTAGGCAGAATCGATGATGTAGTCAATATCTCGGGACATCGCATTGGAACGGCTGAAGTTGAAAGTGCTCTGGTGAGTCATGAAGCCGTGGCTGAAGTGGCTGTAGTTCCTATTCCCGACGAAATTAAAGGACAAGAGCTTTATGCCTTTGTCACGCTAGTAGAATCTGTGGAAGTTTCAGACTCATTAAAATTAGAACTGTTAAACCACGTTCGCAAGGAAATTGGATCGATTGCGGTCCCGGCAAAAATTCAATTTACAAAGGCTTTGCCTAAAACTCGTTCGGGCAAGATCATGCGAAGGATTTTACGGAAGATTGCTGAGGGTCAAACCCATGATTTAGGAGATGTCAGTACTTTAACAGATCCAAAGGTTATCGATGATCTCTTGAAGTTTATTTAGTAAGCCAGGGCAAAAACAACGCTCTTCGATAAAATTTTAGCAAAATTCTTTTATTTAAGCAAAAACACAATTATACCACATGATCCCTCTATGACCGCAAAATCCCGTTGGATTTTGCTTCGACCTATCTCGCGAACGTTTTACGAGAATTTATAACTATCTTAGCAAGTGTAATTA